>JAEWTK010000147.1 GCA_023459535.1 Pseudomonadota bacterium | reverse complement strand
CTTTCATCAGCTTGGTCGGCGCGTTGCGCAAATGCAGTGGCACCGGCCGCGATTTGTCCGATGCGACAAAGGCCTTGGCCTGGTTGTAGGCCATGTAAGCCGCATTGCTCTTGGGTGCCACAGCCAGATAGATGACGGTGTTGGACAGCGCCAGCTCACCTTCCGGAGAGCCGAGGCGCTCGTATATCTGACAGGCTTCCAGCGCCATGGTCTGCGCGCGCGGATCGGCGATGCCAATATCCTCAACCGCCATGCGGATGATGCGACGCCCGAGATAGAGCGGGTCGGCACCACCGTCCAGCATGCGCAGAAACCAGTAGAGTGCGGCGTCCGGATTGGAGCCGCGCACCGATTTGTGCAGGGCAGAAATCTGGTCGTAGAAGGCCTCGCCACCCTTGTCGAAACGACGCAGTTTGCTAGCCATGGTCGATTGCAGGAAGGTTTCGTCGATCTCCTTGACACCGGCAGTGGCTGCCGCATTGAACAATCCTTCAAGGAAATTGAGCAGGCGGCGGGCATCACCATCGGCATAGGCCAGCACTTGCTCGCGCACCTCCGCCGTCATCGGCGCTGCTTGCATCACGGCCTGTGCACGCTGCAGCAAAAGCCCCAACTCATCCTCGGACAAGGCATTGAGCACAAACACCTGCGCACGACTTAACAAAGCGCTGTTGACCTCGAACGAGGGATTCTCGGTCGTCGCGCCGATGAAAGTGATGAGGCCGCTTTCGACGAAAGGCAGGAAAGCATCCTGCTGCCCCTTGTTGAAACGGTGCACCTCATCGACAAAAAGGATGGTCTTGCGACCGGATTGCTGCAATGTGTGTTCTGCCCGCTCGACTGCCTCACGGATATCCTTGATGCCGGACAGCACAGCGGAGATTGGAATGAACTCGGCATCGGCGGTATTGGCAATCAGCCGCGCCAGCGTGGTCTTGCCCACACCTGGCGGCCCCCACAGGATCATGGACGGCAGCTTGCCAGAACTGAAGGCCAGCTTCAACGGCTTGCCCTCGCCCAGCAGGTGCGCTTGCCCAACCACGTCCTCCAGTGATTTTGGCCTCAGTTTTTCGGCCAAAGGTGCCTGCGGACTCACAGGTTCGAACAAATCACTCAATGGATACTCTTTCGCAATTCAGGGTCATCAATCTCCGGCACATCGAAGGATGCCGGCGGCAAACCAGTCTGGTGACGTTCCCAAGCCATGCGGTAGGCGCGCTCGATGTGCTTCACGGTCAGCTTGGTGTTGTACATGGGTGCAGTATAGCGTTTGGCTTGCAACTCTTCCTTCATGACCGTATACGCTTGTGGATGAGTCGCGTAGTAGATAGCAAGTTGTTCATAGTCATCATGATTCTGCACAATCAATTCCGGCATTTCCAAAGCAGCGAGAATAGATGCTGCACCACGCGCCGCAGATACCTCCCCCATGATTGTAATTAACGGCAGCCCCTGCCATAAGGCTTCCGCAGCGGTTGTGTGCGCATTCACCCAGTATGTATCGAGAAATAGGTCAGCAAGCTGGTAACGTTGCACATGCAGTTCCGGCGACACTCTTGTCGTAAAGACCAAACGACTCTTTTCTATGCCATGTGCTGCAGCCTCTCTTTCAAGATTTTTCTGAACATCACTGCCTTTTCCTAGCAACCACAGCACACTGCCGGGTACCGCCTTCAGGATATTCATCCACCTAGAAAAAATAACTGGCTCAATTTTGTAGCTGGTATTAAAACAGCAAAAGACGAAGCTATGCTCAGGCAACCCAAAATGTTCTCTCTTGCACTGCAAGGTTTTATTATCAGTTTCGTTATCGTAAGGCCATAGCGAGTGCGGCAAACGTATACACCTCTCGTACCATTCGTCAGGATTGCCATCTAAATATAAATGCTTATCCAACAACATGTAATCAATGAAATCCGCACCCATGCTTTGCATGAACCCAAGATAATGCATTTGCAAGGGTGCGGGCCGCATCGCCATGATCTCAGCCCTTGCGTGGGTTGTATAACCTGCAAGATCTACGAGAATATCAATTTCGTCGTGATTGATTAACTTAGCGGTATCAACCGCACTAAGTTTGGCAGCCTCCCTGAACACATCACATGAGCCCTCTACCTCAAGGCGGTAACGATCTTTGCGTGGCTCCTGATAGACAGAATAGGCATAAATCTCGAACAACTCTCTATCATGCATTGCATAAACCTGCCGGGTGAGTATAGAAAGGGGATGTAGACGGAAGTCCGGCGAAAGATATCCTATTCTCAGTTTATTATTTGTTTTCTTGTTAATAACAAATGGTTTATCCATCACCAGCCACGCCGTGTCCTCCATAGCAACCGAAATATTGCGCAACAGTGCAAGTCGTCTTACTGAGTCCAATTCCAACGGCAATACTTTGAATGCATTCTCCGGCCCCGCAAGGGCTTTATTCTTGTGTAAACCTCCATCAATATCTGCACGCAACTTATCTAAATAGCAAGCTCTATGGGCCCAGTAACAGCTCCTCTGCTCCTCAAAACGAGCCTCATACTCGAACACATGGCCATCCATATAAACAGAAGTGGTTTTTGGAAGGTTCCTGGTCCATGGTAGTAGATCTCTTACAACATTGGGATTGATAATCCTGGCCTTGCTACAGCATGCAAGTGATTCTTCACTACGAGAAAGGGCTCCAAGAACCATCGCTTTTTTCATTATCAAGTGCGCATGCGTGGGGTTCCAAGCGAGTCCCTGCTCACAATGTGAGAGGGCTTCTTCGTAATTAAAGTTAGCAATAAGTGTATCAATAAGATTGTAGAGTACTGCAAAATTTACTGGCAGGCGGTCATGCGCAAGTCGGTTATGTGCCAGCGCCTTTTCTTTATATCCCAGATTATGTAATACCTCACCGTAGTTGATATTGGCAACTGCTTGTAGTGGATCCTGCTTCAGGACTTTGGCATAAATATCTGCAGCTTCCTGTAATCGACCCAATCGTTCAAGCGAAACTCCAAAATTTGCCAGTACATTAAGATTATCTGGCTCTTTCTCGCTTGCTCTCAGCATAAGCTTGTAAGCACTGATGTAATCTCCGGCTGCCTCATATGACGAGGCTGCCGCCTGCAAGTAGTTGACGTTCGCGGGCTCTAACTCCAATGCCGCATTGAATGCAACCAAAGCAGCATCACTTCTGTGAAGCACGTGCGCGCAAGTGCCAAGATAAAAAAGCAGTTGAGCATCCGCCTTATCCAACTTGCCAAGCTCGAACAGGCAAAGCTTCTCTGCCTCACTAAAAGCATGATTTTCAATCAGGGAAATTATTTTGCGATAGACTTCTTGCAATTATTGAGCTCCGTTAGGGATCCCATGACAGTGACACATATTTTATCTTCTTTTACTACCCCAACAGGGGCCGACCAGCGAGCAATTTCTATGGCTATTCGATTAAGCAAAACAAATAGCGTGACGCTCTGGAGCCGAAAAATACCCAACCATGAGTTTCAGCAATACGGCGTTCGTCAGATTAGGCCATACAGTGGTGAGCACCCAAACGGCGGAACACTATATATCTGCAATCCAAACATTCCAGTTGGCCACTGGTACGACGAGTCAAAGTTTGACCGTATCGTACTTGTACATAACTTGTGTGATCAAGAGTTACTCTATCGGGCAATGCATAGACTGACGCTCTCGGGCAAACGACAAATAGAGATTATCTACGCATCGGAGCTAGTCAAAAAATATATAGGGTTAGATGGGGAAATCGAATATCCATTCGATCCGATAGACATACAGCCTGCGCGATCAACAATAGGAAATCAAAATGTTCGCAACACCTTTACTGTAGGCAGAATAAGTCGTGATACCAAATCAAAACATCATCCTCATGACATCAAACTATATAAAGCATTGGCTGCCGCGGGCATTCGGGTGAAGGTTGTCGGGGGCACATGCTTGAGGCCTTGGCTATCAGAGTCATCGATGATCGAACTTATTCCTGAAATACCTCACTCAGCAGTACCCAGCATGCTAAAAAATTTCGATTGCTTTTACTATCGAACATCTCGCTACTGGCATGAGGCTTTTGGCATGGTAATTGTCGAGGCAGTTCAAGCAGAATTGCCGGTAATTGCTTATGATGATGGCGGTTACGTGGACTGGCTGCGCAGTCAACAAAAAAGCTTCCTGTTCACAACGAACGAAGAAGCTTTTTTGATAATCCAGAACATGGCGTTACAAAAATGTAAAGCTATCGCCAAGTCTAACTAATCAGGATAGTCAGGATAGCTTGATGATCCATAAAGGTATGCCCCTTCACCGCCATCGGCACGAATGTAGTTTGCATCGTATACAGCCTTGCCAGACGCTGAGCCCAATGTCGAATCATTGATACCAAATGTGATGGTTGCTGTTTCGGCAGCACTGCCTGAGAATCCACCCAAACCGGCGACACTGCAACTACTGCTACAAAATCCGGAAGAACCACTGAACTGGGATGCTGATCCTTCTACAATCAAGCCACCAGGAGCAGTGATATCACCACTGAAATTAATGTTAAGGTCATTATATACATGCGCACCCGTGCCAATTACGTTTGCACTTCCCGAAACAGAGTAATCACCAAAATGGGCGGTCATACTACCGCCGTTAAACTGACCAGTGTATGCACCGGTGATGGATCCCGAACTCTGGCTATTCAAAGAATAGCTTCCTTGAGCACTTGCAGCGGCATAGCTAGCGATAATCCCGGAAACCTGACTATCGCATGTACCGGTAAGTCCACATGAGACACCATTTTCGTCGTACTGCTCGTTAACCGTGAATATGCCTGCATTCTGACGCTCTTGCTGCGATTCATTTTCACCCTGTTGCGGGTTGCCGCCCTCCGGCCCCTTGGCCTGCACGCCCGATTCTTCTTCGCTGTAACCCGGTTTCTTGCCCTCTTCCGCTTCCGCGCTCTGGCCCTTGAACAAGACAAGGTCGCCGAACTCGTTCTCGATGAAGATTGAACCGCCAATCACACGCACTTTCAGCTTCTGTTCGCGATGTTCGGCCAGATACTCGGAGCCGCGGATACCGATGGTCGCGACCGGGGTCGTCACACGGTAGGCAGGGCGAT
>JAEWTK010000146.1 GCA_023459535.1 Pseudomonadota bacterium | reverse complement strand
GTCGGCCTCGATGCGGGCGATGGTGGCTTCCGCCGCCGCCACGGCAGAGCGCGCGCCCACCACCTGCGCCTTTGCCGCATCAATCGCCGCCTGTGCAGAACTCACCTGCGCCTTTGCCGCATTGACTGCCGCGCGCGCACTGCTGAATCGCGCACGGTCATCATCCAGCTCCTGAATCGGCGCAGCGCCTTCCACCGCCAACATCTCCGTCCGCGCCAGACGCCGCTGGGCGGCATCCAGTTCGCTTTCACGCTGCACCACCATGGCCTGCGTGGTCATCTTGTCGCTCTCGCGCAGGGCCACTTGCGCCTCAGCGCTGGTCACTGCATTCAGCGCCTGCTGATATTGCGCACGCGCTTCATCGCGCTGCGCCTCCAGTGTCTCCACTTGCATGGTCGCCAGCACCTGCCCGGCCTCGACGAAATCGCCTTCCCGCACCAGAATCTCGCTAACACGCGCCGGCAATTTGGTCGCCACATCGATCTCGGTCGCCTCGATGCGGCCATTGCCGCTGGCAAAGCCTTGCAGATGGTTGGAATTGAAGAACCTGTCCCAGGCATAAAAACCGCCAGCGGCAACGATAGTGAGGACGATCAAAGCGAGGATTATTTTTCTGTTCATGACACGGGTTCCATTAAGGCGATACTTGGTCGGCTAGCGATTGCGAACCGCCGCCAAGCGCGGCATAAAGACTGATCTGGCTGGAAAGCAGCGCGCGGCGCGTCTGCACCAGTTGCTGTTCCGCCGTCAGCAGGTCACGCTCGGCATCCAGCACCTCGAAATACGAGGTGGCGCCGCTATCGTAACGCAGTTTGACGAGGCGAGCCCGCTCGGCTTGCGAATCCAGCGTCTGCTGCTGGCTCACGATCTGCTGCTGCAACCACTGGCGCGCGGCCAGCGCATCGGCCACTTCACGGAACGCGGTCTGGATGGTCTTCTCGTAATTGGTCACGGCCAGGTCGCGGCGCACTTCCGCCAGATTCAGGCTGGCACGGTTGCGGCCGGCATCGAAGATCGGCAGGCTGATGCTGGGCGAGAATTTCCAGGCATGGCTGCCGCTATCGAACAAACCCTGCAATTCGCTACTGGCGCTGCCATAGGTCGTGGTCAGGCTCACTCGCGGGAAGAACGCCGCCCGCGCTGCGCCGATATTGGCATTGGCCGATTTCAGCCGGTGTTCCGCCGCGACGATATCCGGCCGCGTCAGCAACAGGTCGGAGGGCAGGCCGGCACTGAGCGGGCGCAATATCCTGCCGTCGTCGAACACATAGCTTGCCGGGCTGATCTCGAACTCGCGGCCGACCAGCAAGGTCAGTGCGTTGTACTGGTTGGCGCGCGCCTGCTGCAGTTGATACTCCAGCGTCTGCGCCTGCGCCAGCAGGGTTTCCACCTGCATCAGATCGAGTTTGGAAGTCGCGCCCACTTCAAAACGCCGCTTGAAGATGCGCAGTGATTCGGCACGGCTGTCGATGGTCTTGCGCGCGATGACGATACGCTCGTCCAGTTCGCGCAGAATCATGTAACTGTCCGCCACCTGGGCAATCAGCGAAATATTCAAGGCCCGCCGTACTTCATCGCTGGCCAGAAAACTCTCCAGCGCCGCATCCTTCAGGCTGCGGATACGCCCCCAGAAATCGATCTCCCAATTGCTGACACCCAGCCCGACCAGATAATCCTCGGCGATCAGCGGCTTACCAGTAAAACTCAGGTCAGCCGGCGTGCGTGAGCGGTTATAGGTGCCGATCGCATCCAGGTGAGGATACAGGCCGGCACGCTCGATGCCGTATGCCGCACGCGTTTCCTCCACGCGCAGCACCGCCGCCCGCAGGTCGCGGTTGTGTTCCAGCGCCTGCACGATCAATGCATGTAACTGCTCATCGGCGAAATATTCCTGCCATGTCAGGCTGGCAGCAGCGGTACCGGCCGCTTCTTCAGTAAAGGGGAAGCTCTCCGGCACCGGGGCCGCAGGCTGCTGGTATTCCGGCGCCATGGATTTGCAGCCCGCCAGCAGCAAGATGCATGCTACGCAAAAACGGCGATAGCCCTTGCCTGATGCCATAAGATTAACTGCACGGAACATGAACACATCCTTGATTTTCGGTCAGCCGTATTGCGGCTTTGCTTCAACTCACACACTTGCTGGAAGCATATGTGATGCTACAGTATTGAAAGTGGCAGCGAAACGCTTACTGCGCTATGTACTTCAAGGTAATTGCAAATTGTCCACCTCCCGTCAATTTCCAGGAACCCCAGACCCAGCCCCATGCGCCGCACACTCGCCTGCATCCTGATCCTCCCGGCATTTCTGCTTGCCACCGGCTGGGCGACCCTCGCCTTGTGGTATCAATTGCCAGCCGGCACCATCGTCAAGAGTACAGCGATTGCCGCATGGCTGGTGTTTTCCGGGCTTACTGCATGGGCCGCATGGCGCCATCGCCCGTTGCGAGGCAGCATTGCCTACCTGCTCGGGCTGGCCCTGCTGATCATATGGTGGCAAACCCTGACGCCATCCAACCAGCGCGACTGGGCCGATGATGTCGCCGAAACCACCACAGTCACGCAAGAAGGCTCCATCGCCACCATCAGCCATGTACGCAATTTCGACTGGCGCAGCCCGACCGATTACACCGCGCACTGGGAATCAAGACAGTATGACCTCGATCAACTGCGTAGCGTCGATATGCTGCTCTCCTACTGGACGCACCCCGCCATCGCACACACGCTGGTTTCTTTTGGCTTCGAGGACTGCCGTTTTCTGGTGTTCTCGGTCGAGATTCGCAAGGAGAGGCATGAACGATTCTCGGAAATCGGCGGCTTCTTCAAACAGTTCGAAACCAGCATCATCGCCGCCGATGAACGTGACATCGTCCGTCTGCGCACCAATATACGCGGTGAAGATGTCTACCTCTACCGCATTGATATGTCGCAGGATGCCATGCGACAACTTTTCCTGGCCTACGCCAAAGAAGCCAACCTGCTGGCAAAAGAACCTCGCTACTATCACTCGATCATCGCCAACTGCACCACCATCGTCTACCACATGGTGCGCCAGATCATTCCCGGCCTGCCCATGGATTACCGCCTGCTGCTCTCCGGCTACCTGCCAGAATACATCTACAGCATCGGCGGATTGGATAGCACACAGCCGCTGGAAACACTGCGCCAGCAGGGGCGAATTACCGACCGGGCCCTTTCCGCAGATAGCGACCCAGATTTCTCGCAGGTCATACGCCGTACTATTCCGCCGACATCCGAACGGGCCCCGGCAAATTCTGCAGCAGAATGAAA
>JAEWTK010000145.1 GCA_023459535.1 Pseudomonadota bacterium | reverse complement strand
TGCCCGCCGTGGAGACCGCCAGCGCGCTGTCCAGCCTGTGGCAGGCCGGCGTGAACTACATCCAGGGCCACTACCTGCAGAGCCCGACCACCGCCATGAACTACGACTTCGCCGCCGGCGAGGAGTGACCACCCGGCGCGCGACAAGTCGCCACCGCGACCGGCGCCACGCCGAGGGCTAGAGTGTCCTGACACTCTTCCCACATAGGAGCGTGACATGGCCATGATGAAAGCCGCCGTGTTCGTCGAACCCGGCCGCATCGAACTGCAGGACAAGCCCATCCCCGAGGTGGGGCCCAACGACGCGCTGCTGCGCATCACCACCACCACCATCTGCGGCACCGATATTCACATCCTCAAGGGCGAATACCCGGTGGCGCGCGGCCTGACCATCGGCCACGAGCCGGTCGGCGTCATCGAAAAGCTCGGTAGCGCGGTGCAGGGTTACAGTGAGGGCCAGCGCGTGATAGCCGGCGCCATCTGCCCGACCTTCACTTCGTACTCCAGCCAGGACGGTTTCCCCGCGCAGGACGGCAGTTATCTGATTCCCTCCGGCCAATGCGGCTGTCATGGCTACAAGGCCACAGCGGGATGGCGCTTTGGCAACCTGATCGATGGTACGCAGGCAGAATATGTGCTGGTGCCGGATGCCCAAGCCAATCTGGCGCCGATTCCGGATGGCCTTAGTGACGAGCAGGTGCTGATGTGTCCGGACATCATGTCGACCGGCTTCACGGGCGCGGAGAACGCCAACATCACGATCGGCGATACCGTCGTGGTGTTCGCGCAGGGGCCGATCGGACTCTGTGCAACGGCCGGTGCTCGGCTGCTCGGCGCCAGCACCATCATCGCCGTGGACGGCAATGCGCACAGGCTTGAAATCGCCAAATCATTGGGGGCGGATATCACGCTCAACTACAAGGATTGCGATGTGGTCGACGAGGTGATGAAGCTGACCGGCGGACGCGGAGCGGATGCCTCGATCGAAGCGCTGGGCCTGCAATCCACCTTTGAATCCGCTTTGCGCGTACTCAAGCCCGGCGGCACGCTCTCAAGCCTCGGTGTTTATTCCACCGATCTCACCATCCCGCTCAATGCCTTTGCTGCAGGACTGGGCGACCATCGTATCGTCACAGCGCTTTGCCCAGGCGGCAAGGAACGCATGCGCCGGCTGATGAACGTGCTGGAATCTGGCCGCGTGGATCTCAGTCATATGGTCACCCATGAATACCAACTGGATGATATCGTCACTGCCTACGATCTTTTCGCCAATCAGCGCGATGGCGTGCTCAAGGTCGCCATCAAGCCGCACTGAAGATTGGCAGGTGTCGTCTAGCGGAAACGGAAATAGTTGATGGCTTCGTTGCCGAACAACCACAAGGCAATGAAGAACGCGGAAAAATAGATGACCGTGACAATCAGTAGAAAGAAGGAGACGAACACCATCAGACCGTCATCTTCCAACTCGCCAATACAGTAGAAGATGATGGCCAGTCCCGGCAGTGCATTGTTGAGCGGCAGGGGGATGGGGAAGGGGATTGCCATCAGCAGGCCGCCTGCGAGCAGGATAATGCCGCTGATGCGACGGCCCAGTGTGCCGTTCACCAAGTGCTGCAAACGCGGTCGGGTGAACAAACGACAGAACTTGATCACCTTCAGGCTTACACTCACCATGACCAGCCAAGTCTTCTCATTCAGTGCTGCTTTGCGTACCTTCTGTGGTAGTACCGGCGTATCGTGCCCGGTCAGAAGCTGCCAGCCCAATGCTGCTAGTGTCAGCCCACCCACCACCGTGATCGGTCCTAGAGGTACGGGTTGCATGAAAGGCAGAATCAGGATGATCGCGATAAAGGCATAAGCCGTCTCGTCCAGCGTGTCGATCGCCTCGCCGATGGTCAGCGGACGGTGCTTGGCAGCATCGGCAAAACGTTGCAGGGTTTCAGCCAGTCTGATCACTTGGGAACAACTCGAATGAGATAACGCTATAGTAAAGGCTAAATCAGCCAGCATACAGAACGCTGGCGATTATACTCGGCAAATACGTAATAATATCGCCAGATCAATTGATGAATTCGATTCGGAGACTTCGCTTATGACTGCAACCATCCATTCTCCCGTCACTGAACTGCTTGAGCGCGAAGGCATCGCCTACGACGTGATTGAAATTCCGCTGTCCGAAGATAAAAAGCCGGTCAGAAACCTGGAAGAACTGCTCTCGGGCCGTGGCCTCGATCCGCAATCCGTGGTGCGCAGCGTGCTGTTCAAGACCGCCTCGGACAAGTTTGTGTTGCTCGCCGTTGCCGGTGGTGGCCGAGCCGACTGGGGCGTGCTACGCAAGCACCTCGATGAGCGCAAGTGCCGCATGGCGGAATATGGCGAAGTGGCGGAAGCTACGGGATATGTCGTCGGTGCGGTTCCACCAGTCGCGCTACCGGAGAATATCAGGATATTGGTCGATAACAGCGTGAAAGACTATAAAACGGTCGTGATCGGCAGCGGTGTGCTGGGGTATGCCTTGTCACTCAAAGGCGTTGATTTGCTCAGGTTGTTTGGGGATGCGGATCAGGGCCAGTTCACGAGTAGCGAGCGGTGAAATGTATAAGCACCTCATTCAGGCGAAACTTTTATAGGAGGTTTACATGTTAAAGATGATATTGGTAGCTGCTGTTCTATTTCTGACAGGTTGTGCACATCATACTTATGGACATCGCTCTTCCGTGCCTATTCCAGAGGGGCATATGCCACCGCCAGGTGAATGTCGGATTTGGTATCCAGACCGGCCAGCAGGACAACAGCCGCCGCCTGGTGACTGCAGAAAGCTGCAAAGGCAGGTGCCTCCAGGAGCATATTTGATTTATGGTTAAGGATTAATGCAAAATGAAAAAGCCTCCACAAACATGTGGAGGCTTTTTGTATCTGGCTCCCCGACCTGGGCTCGAACCAGGGACACACGGATTAACAGCGCCTTAAAGGGCTGTTTTAGGCATTTTTAACAAATTTGAATTTCTTTTAAATTGCATATAAATCAATAGGATATTTTACTAAAATAATTTAATTTGTTATATTCAGTTTTAGCAATGCGGTCTACTATCGGTCTACTTTTGTTTTTAGTAAAGTGGTCACTAACCTAAATCGGGTCGCGATTTTTGAGGCTGAATATGGACAAATCACTTTCACATCGAAAACTCACAAAAGCGTTTGTCGATTCCATTCCGTTGATGGCGTCTGGTCAGGCGTTTTATCGTGATACTGATCTAAAAGGCTTCGCCCTCAGAGTCGGAAAAACCTCCAAAACCTATATTGTCGAAAGTAAGGTCAATGGGCGGGCGGTCAGAACGACCATTGGCAAATGCAATGTTTTTACCTCAGAGGAAGCCAGGCTCCATGCCAAGAAAATCCTCGGCAAAATGGCAACGGGCGAGAATCCGGTCGATGAGAAAAGAAATCTCCGTGCAAAGTCGGTCACGCTGGCCGAGGTGATCGAGGAATACATCATTGCACGCAAGACGCTCAGCCCTCGCACCATCTACGATTATCGGCACGGCTTGAAAGTCTATATCGGTGATTGGTTCAATAAGCCGATGTCGGACATTTCCAAAGATATGGTGGCAAAACGCCATACCCTGATTGGTCAGCGTAGCCAGTGCCAGGCCAACCAGGTTATGCGCGGGCTCAGTGCGCTATTTAACTTCGCAATCATCCGTTATGAGGATTCCCAGGGTAATAGCATCATCACTGACAACCCTGTCAGACGCTTAACCCTGACACGCGCCTGGTATCGCATCAAGCGCAGAACGACCGTGATCCGCGCCTTTGATTTGCCGGCCTGGTATAACTCGGTCATCAATCTCAAGAATGACCATACCAGCCGAGGCCGTGAAACCTTCCGCGATTACTTGTTGTTTATGCTTTTCACGGGCTTGAGAAGGTCTGAAGCTGCGAAACTCGAATGGCGGCATGTCGATCTGGATGCCAGGACGTTTCGGGTGACGGATACCAAGAATGGCGAAGACCATGTCCTGCCATTATCGGATTTTCTGTATGACATGCTTGTGCAACGCCGCATGAGCATTTTTAACCAATATGTTTTCCCGGGCGATACGAAAGAAGGTTATATCCTGCTGCCGCAAAAACTCATGAACAGGGTAGCGAGAGAATCTGGTGTGGCATTTACCCTGCATGATTTAAGACGCACCTTTATCACTATCGCCGAAGGACTGGATATTCCGGCCTACGCATTGAAACGACTGCTCAATCATAAGATGCGAAACGATGTAACGGCAGGGTACATCATCACTGATGTTGAGCGCCTTCGTATCCCCATGCAGAAGGTCGCTGACTTCATCAAGCAGGTGGTGGGGGTCAAGCCTTCTGCCTCGGTGCTTCCATTCCAAGTGAAAAACGCTTGAATATAACCAAATATAACCTATAATATAACCAGAGTAAATTTACATGACCTATGCTTTAGTCATTAAGCAGCAAGCTAAAAAGAAGCTTCAAAGCCTGTCCAGGATAGAACGAGTGCGAATTGCTGAGCACATTCAATTATTGGGCTTGAATCCGGACGATCCGGTACTGGATATCAAGAAACTGGTAGGTGAGCCTTATTACCGGATGCGGGTAGGGAATTGGCGGGTTATCTTTGACCGGCAGGATGAGGTCAGGATCATTGCAATTGAAAAGATCAAACCACGCGGAGACGCATACAAATGAGCATACAAACGATTAAAACAGCCGATGGCAAGGATTATGTCCTGTTGCCCGCCAATGTTTATCAGGCGCTAAAGCATCAGATCGATGACAAGATGGCCGAAACTGCTCGCGACGAAGATTTATATGTGCCGTTCCTGATTGAGGATTATGTTGATAATCCAATTGCTCAGGCGCGCATCAAAGCAGGCATGACGCAAAAGAAACTGGCCAGCCGTTTAGGGGTAACGCAAGCCTACATCAGCAAGGTCGAAGCGCAAGACAAGGTGACAGCCAAACTTCTCCAGCGCGTCAAGCAGGCGCTTAAAGACTAAAATGGGCATTGAGCAAAGGCCGATTGCGCCGCATTGGAATTATTTTTTATGTCTTGAAGATGACATTGTTGAGCTCGCTAGATGGATTGAACTTTGCGAGCCAAACTACAAAACCTATTCACTGGAGCTCGCTCGCCTTTTGATGACTGCATCTGCGGAAGTGGATGTTGTTGCCAAACTAATTGCTACCGAATGTTTTCAAAGTAGAGCCAAAGGTATTTATGCATATCAAGAGCTATTTCTTGGAAATTTTCCAACCATTTCAAAAGCCAAAATCGATATTCCCAGATATGGATTAACTTTAAAGCCTTGGTCAAACTGGAATAAACCAAGGAATCCACCGGCGTGGTGGACTGCTAACAACAA
>JAEWTK010000144.1 GCA_023459535.1 Pseudomonadota bacterium | reverse complement strand
GTGCAATGTGCTGTACTGGTTTGTAATCGGTCCCCGTGTAGTACTCGGTGATCCAGACCAGGGCGGCAGTCAGAATCAGGCCGATGGCACTGGCACCCCACAAGGCGTTTGCGCTGACCAGTTCACCGCCGGTGGTGAGTCCTTCCGGGAAGATATAGGTGGTGACGAAATAAAATGCGACCAGCGAAAGCAGTCCGGCGACAGCCAGTCCCTTGTAGAGCGCGGGCATGACGTTCTTCATGTCCGGTTTGGCTTTGACGAAGAAGCAGCCGATGATGGAAGCGACAATCGAGGCCGCACCGAGCAACAGGGGGTACACGATGCCATTGGCACCTGCGCCGGTAATCATCAGGCTACCCAGTACCATAGTGGCGATGATGGTGACGGCATAGGTTTCGAACAGGTCGGCGGCCATGCCGGCGCAGTCGCCGACATTGTCGCCGACGTTGTCGGCAATCACGGCCGGATTGCGTGGGTCGTCTTCCGGAATCCCCGCTTCCACCTTGCCGACCAGGTCGGCGCCCACATCCGCACCCTTGGTAAAGATGCCGCCGCCCAGACGGGCGAAAATAGAGATGAGCGAGGAGCCGAACGCCAGGCCGATGAGCGGATTAAGGTTTTCCGTCGCTTCCGCGCCAAGGTAGACATAGAAGCCGGTCACGCCCAGCAAGCCAAGCCCGACTACCAACATCCCGGTAATGGCGCCACCCTTGAAGGCGACATCCAGTGCCGGCACGATGCCGCCGGTGGCGGCATGCGCGGTGCGGACGTTGGCCTTGACCGAGACGTTCATGCCGATGAAGCCGCAGGCGCCGGACAGGACTGCGCCGACGACGAAGCCCAATGCCGTATCAAGACCGAGGAAGATGCCAATCAGGATGGTGAGTACCACGCCAACCATGGCGATGGTTTTGTATTGGCGCGCCAGGTAGGCGGCGGCGCCTTGTTGAATCGCACCTGCAATTTCTTGCATGCGTGCGTTGCCGGCAGGCAGTGAAAATATCCATTTACTCATGACTGCGCCGTAGATTACGGCGAGTAACGCGCTTGCAATTGCTAATATCAGTCCAGCAGACATCGACTTCTCCCTCTTCTTTTTAAATGAATTGAGAACCTCGGGCGTTGCTTCTTGTTTTATGTGTGACGATATTTCAAATGACGATTGCGGTGGCGATGCTATGCCGATTGCGCCGAGTATTCTCCTAAAGACTAACGAACGAATATTGTTGCGAGGCCATTATTTCATTTTTATCAGGCGCTCACAATGACCAAATCTTCGCGCATGCGAGGGAGCTTGGAGGCCGTAGCTAGAGCATGCCCCAAAGCATCTTGAATCCGACCAGATAAAGCAGCGCGGCAAATGCCCGCTTGAGTGTGATGGCGGGCAGTCGTTGCGAGATTCTGGCGCCCAGCGGGGCAGTCAATGCGCTCATTAGGGCAACGCCGATCACAGCGGGAAGATAGACATAACCCAGGCTGTATGGCGGCAACTGCGGCGCATTCCAGCCGTTGAGCATGAAGCCCAGTGTCCCCGATATGGCGATCGGCAGCCCGATGGCTGCGGAGGTGCCGATGGCTTGTTTGACGGCGATGTTGCAATAGATCAAAAAAGGGACGGATAGTGAGCCGCCGCCGATGCCGACCAGGCTGGAAACGATGCCGATGAATGCGCCGCTCAACGTCATGCCCGGATTTCTTGGCAGTTTTCGTATGGGGTTCGGGCTGATGTTCAGAATCAGTTGGGTGGCGATGATAAAGGTAAAGGCTGCAAAAATTGCCTTGAGCCAGCCAGTTTGAAGGCTGGCGGTCAATAGCGAGCCGAGCAGGGTACCCAACACAATGCCAGATGCAATGCGGTGCACGACTGGCCAATCGACATTGGCCCTGTGGTGATGCGCGCGCGCAGAGGAGATAGAAGTGAATATGATGGTGGCCAGAGAGGTTCCCAGCGCCATATGCATGACATGTTGTTCAGGAAATGCCATGCCTGTGAATACCAGGCTCAGTATGGGCACGATGATGAGTCCGCCGCCGACACCGAACAGGCCGGATAGAATCCCTGCTAGCGCGCCGGCAAGCAGATAGAGGGCAAGGCCCAGAGGATTGTCCACAAGCATTGAGTATTAACCCCGAACTTACTTGCCGTTCGAGCGGGAGGAAAGCTTTTTCAGCATCAGCGCTAGCGCCGGATTGTCGTCCAGTTGAGAGGCCAGTTTTTCAAGTTCGGTGGCGGCGAAAGGGCTGAGTTTGCGACTGACTTTAGGAGGCTTGGGCGGACTAGATTGGACTTGCACTTGAACCCGAATTGAAGTAACTTCTAGGCCGTGCTTTTGTAAGTTAGTCAAGAGACTAGGCAACAAAAGCTTAACTTTTGCAGCTACTGCACCATTGCTGGCGTAAACCGTCAATCGTTTGTGACTGATGTCGCCGGCCTGTGTGTAAGGTTTGAGTGTTTCGGGTACGACCGCATCCCATAATTTCTGGCATGCGGTCAATTTCTGTGCTTTTTCTGAAATCTGCGCCAGCTCGGTGTTGTTTCGAAGAAAAGCATTAAGGCGCTGCATACCGAAACCCTCCCAAAAGGGGAATTGATTGAATATTATTTATGTGTCAAACAACATGGCGAAAGCGAAGACGCTGTCCATGTTGCACATCGTCATGATTTTACTGGCCGTTTCGGTCATTTCTGTTGCCCTGACTCTCGCTATTATCGTGCCGCGTGAAGATGGCCGCAACAACCCGGTCAAATCACTGCTGCCGTCGCAGCTCCAATTCAGCCTGCACCACCCGCAAAAACACCTGGATGCGTTAGCGTTGCAACTGGGGGAGATGCGCGCCCGCGTGATGCGGCTCGATGCCTTGAGCGCGAGATTGGCCAAGATGGCAGGCATACAGGAGGCTGAACTGGAAAGCGTTCAGCCGCCGGGTGCCGGTGGCCCACTGGTCAGTGCGGAAGATTTCACTGAAGCGCAACTCGAGGCTGGCATCGCAGAATTATCCGCGTTGATCGAGGTGAAAAGCGATCGCCTGAATATGCTGGAGGTCATGCTGTTGCAACAGACCATGCAGCAAAGCATGCTGCCCGATGCCAGGCCAGTGGATGTCGGCTACAACTCTTCCAGTTTCGGCCGGCGCGTGGACCCTTTCACCGGACGCACGGCATTTCATGAAGGCCTGGATTTTACAGCGGCAGTAGGCACCCCCATCTATGCGGCTGCAGGTGGCGTTGTGACGGTCTCCGAGCAGATGCCTGACTATGGTAAAATCGTCAAGATTAGTCACGGTTCCGGGATGGAAACGCGTTACGCCCACGCTTCCGAACTGCTAGTAAAAGTCGGCGAAGTCGTGAAGAAGGGTCAGTTGATTGCCAGGGTCGGCAGTACCGGACGTTCTACCGGACCACATTTGCATTTTGAGGTTCGCCGTGACGGAGCACCGCTTGATCCTCGCAAGTTCCTGCAGCAATCTGCAGCGAAGGTCGCTGAGTTGCAAAACTGAAATTTGTATTTTGAAACCGATGTATTTTTATCTCTAACGGCGCGTTATATCCAACCAGCCAAGTCAACCTAAGGGGTTTCCGCTAACGCGGAAAGTCGAAGTCAATTCATGTTATCCACGTTGTTCAAAAAAGTTTTTGGTAGTCGCAATGAGCGGCTGATCAAGCAGCTCTCACAAAAGGTCGCCGCCATCAATGCTCTGGAGCCTGCGATGCAGGCGCTGAGCGATGAAGCGCTCAAGGCCAAGACCGAGGAATTCAAGCAGCGCTATCAGGCCGGCGAGAGTCTCGACAAGTTGCTGCCGGAAGCTTTTGCCGTCGTCCGCGAGGGTGGTCGTCGGGTGCTGGAAATGCGTCATTTCGATGTGCAGCTGATCGGCGGCATGGTGTTGCATTCGGGCAAGATTGCAGAAATGCGCACAGGCGAGGGCAAGACGCTGGTGGCGACCCTGCCAGCCTATCTGAATGCGTTGGCCGGCAAGGGCGTGCATGTGGTCACGGTCAATGATTACCTGGCCAAGCGCGATGCTGAATGGATGGCGCGTTTGTACAATTTCCTCGGTCTGACGGTCGGCATCAATCTCTCACAGATGCCGCATGATGAAAAACAGAAGGCTTATGCCGCAGACATCACCTACGGCACCAACAATGAATTCGGTTTTGATTACCTGCGTGACAACATGGTCCATACTGCCGCTGAGCGTGTGCAGCGAGGCCTTAGTTACGCGCTGGTCGACGAGGTCGATTCGATTCTGATCGACGAGGCGCGTACGCCGCTGATCATTTCCGGTCAGGCAGACGACAGTGTCGAGCTCTATACACAGATCAATGGCCTTGCCGCCAAACTGGTGCGCCAGCAAGCGGAGGATGGTGAAGGCGATTACTGGGTGGACGAGAAATCGCATCAGGTCGTGATGTCCGAGCAGGGGCATGAACATGCGGAAGCCTTGCTGGCTGAAGCAGGTATGCTGGCAGAGGGTTCCAGCCTGTATGACGCCGGTAATATCAGTCTGGTGCATCATCTCTATGCTGCCTTGCGCGCGCAATCACTTTATCATCGCGACCAGCATTATGTCGTGCGTGACGGCGAGATCGTCATCGTCGATGAGTTTACCGGCCGCATGATGGCTGGTCGTCGCTGGTCCGATGGCCTGCATCAGGCGGTCGAGGCGAAAGAAGGTGTCCCCATCCAGAAGGAAAATCAGACGCTAGCTTCCATCACGTTCCAGAACTACTTCCGGATGTACGAAAAGCTGTCCGGCATGACCGGTACGGCGGATACCGAAGCCTACGAGTTCAATCAGATCTATGGTCTGGAAACCATCGTCATCCCGACGCATCGGCCGATGCAGCGTATCGACCAGATGGACAAGGTCTACCGCACTGCCGCAGAAAAATACCAGGCCGTGATCGAGGATATCCAGGAATGCCAGAAACGCGGTCAGCCGGTGCTGGTTGGTACCACTTCAATCGAGAATTCCGAACTGATCGCCAATGTGCTGACCAAGGCCAAACTGGAACACCAGGTGCTGAACGCCAAGCAGCATGAGCGTGAGGCGCACATCATTGCACAAGCGGGCCGTCCGGGCATGATCACGATTGCGACCAACATGGCCGGCCGTGGTACCGATATTGTACTGGGCGGTAATCCTGAGCCTGAGATCAACAATATCCGCCAGGATGAGAAGCTGTCTGAAGCTGAGAAGGAAAGCCGTATCGCCGCCGTCAAGGTCGATTGGCAGAAGCAGCATGATGCCGTGATTGCGGCCGGCGGCTTGCATATTGTCGGTACCGAGCGTCATGAATCCCGTCGCGTCGACAATCAGTTGCGCGGTCGTTCCGGTCGGCAGGGTGACCCGGGTTCCAGCCGCTTCTATCTGTCGCTGGAAGACCAGCTGTTGCGCATTTTCGCATCGGATCGCGTTTCCGCCATCATGGAGCGTCTGAAGATGCCGGAAGGCGAGGCCATTGAGCATCCTTGGGTGACGCGCGCCATCGAGAATGCCCAGCGCAAGGTGGAAGGCCGCAACTTTGATATCCGCAAGCAATTGCTTGAGTATGACGATGTCGCCAATGACCAGCGCCGGGTCATTTACCAGCAGCGCAACGAGCTGCTGGAAGCAGTCGATATCAAGGAAACGATCGAGGCGATGCGCAATGATGTGCTGAGCGAGACCATTGCTACCCACATTCCGCCGGAGAGCGTTGAAGAACAATGGGATGTTCCTGCGCTGGAACGTGCCCTGTCCAGCGACTTCGGTCTTGATCTGCCTCTGCAGAAGATGCTGGAAGACAACCCGGATCTGCATGAAGAAACCCTGCGTGAGCGGGTGTTCGATGCTGCTGCCGAGGCATATGCCGCCAAGGAAGAGCTGGCAAGTGCCGATGTCATGCGTCAGTTCGAACGTGCGGTGATGCTGCAGAGTATCGATAATCACTGGCGTGAGCATCTGGCCGCGCTGGATCATTTGCGTCAGGGTATCCATCTGCGCTCCTATGCGCAGAAGAATCCGAAACAGGAATACAAGCGCGAGGCTTTCAATCTGTTCAGTGCCCTGTTGGATACCGTCAAACGCGAGGTGACGCAGGTGACCATGATGGTCAAGGTGAGAACCGAGGCCGATGTGGAAGCAGTGGAAAAACCGGCCGAGGTTGAAAACGTGCAGTATCAGCATGCCAGTTACGACGAGGCTTTGGGTACTGCCGAAGCGGATGAAGCCGAAGGAGGCGCTCCGGCTCAACCTTTCGAGCGCCAGGGCATCAAGGTCGGCCGCAACGATCCTTGTCCATGTGGTTCCGGCAAGAAGTACAAGCAATGTCATGGCAAGTTGAGCTGATCATGACGGATTCTATCGAGAGTATCGTTTCGCCCTGTATCGGTGTTTGTGCCATGAATCAGACCAGCGGCTTGTGTGAAGGGTGTTTCCGTAGCATTGAGGAAATTCGCAACTGGTGGGACATGAGTGCAGAACAGCGTGCAGAGGTCATGGCTAAACTGGATGAACGGCAGGCAACATTGCTGGATTTCGATTAGCGTCCTGTAATGGCGTAGGTAGATCAAAACAGAAAAGCCGGGCTAGCCCGGTTTTTCTGTTTTGATTGACTAGTGAAAGG
>JAEWTK010000143.1 GCA_023459535.1 Pseudomonadota bacterium | reverse complement strand
GAAGGTCAGAAAATCGAGCATGGCCGTATCGAAGGAACCCAGCTGCAGCAGGTCGGCGGCCAGCAAAGGCTCCTTGCGGAACTTGCGGATGGAAATGCAGGGGCCGTCCAGCGCCAGCGGCGGAATGATGGCGTTGACCCGGCTACCATCCGGTAGGCGCGCATCCACCATGGGACTGGCCTCGTCGATACGGCGCCCGAGCGGTGCCAGTATGCGGCGTATGACGCGTAGTACATGGTCGTCGTCGATGAACCGGTAATCCGTGTTTTCCAGCTTGCCCTTGCGCTCGATAAAGATCTGGCGCGGTCCGTTCACCAGGATGTCGTCGATTTGCGGGTCATTGATCAGGCTTTCGAGCGGGCCGTAGCCGGCCAGTTCGTCGATGATTTGTGCGCTCAGGATTTGCAACTCAAAGCCGCTGACCGGCAGACGTTTGTCCGAGATGTATTCGCGGATCTTGTTGTGGACGTACTCGGTCAGTCGTTCACGAGACAGGATGACGAGGTCGACATTTTCGCGCTCGATCTCGGCAATCAGATGGCGGTGCAGCTGGAATTTCAGATCCTGGAAGTCCTGATCCGCCTTGGCATTTTGTCCGGCACTGGTGCCCAGTATGTGGTTGGTCATCAGTTCGCCCTCATGTCCTGTCGCTGTATGGGAACAGTGCCAGCATCAGCCGGCGCCACAGATTGAGCGGTTGGCCCTGGAATTCGGTATCCCCATTGACGGCGAACCTCGCCAGTTTGCGCACATTCAGGGCATAGGGGCTGTTCGGCATCAGTTCGAACATGCTGATGCCGGAATTCATGGTGGCGATGCGCGCCATGCCGCATGGCGGCAGTACGCTAAGCAGCGGCAGTTCGAATGATTTGGCCAGGCTGGCGGCATCCGGCTTCAGTTTCGGCAGGTAGCGGTCGATGACCAGGCCGGCGTGACCGAGAGCGATCTTTTCTTCGCGAAATCGCTTCAGCAACTGGATGTTTTGCCGGCAGCTCGGCAGCGTTTGTTCGATCAGTAGCAGAATCTGGTCGCAATTTTCGAGCATCGCGGACAATAAACCGGATTGTGCGCTGCCGCCCAGATTCACCACGATATGGGCAAAGTGCTTGCGCAGGATGTGCATCAGCATGTAGATGTCTGCTGAAGAAACCTGATCGGCCGACCATGGCTCGTCCGGCAGCGAAAGGACGGTCAGGCCGCTCTTGTGTTTTTCGAAACCGGTTTCGATCAGCGTTGCATCGAGGTGGTGCAAATTGTTCAGTGCGTCGATGAAGCTGAAATTGGGGGAAAGGCCCAGAAAGAAGGCAGCGTCGCCCTGCGGTATGCCCAGGTCCAGCAGCAGCGACGGCCCGGATTCCTCGACAGCGAGTGCCAGGTGCATGGCCAGCATGGCGGAATCGGCGCAAGGTCGGGCGCTGACCACCGCCGTCACATGGCCGACAGGGTTGGTCGCATCTATCCGGGTACCGGGTTCGAAAGACGCCCAGCGCTGGACGGCGGCGGTCACTTCATCAGCAGCGGTCCCGGTCTTGATGAAATCGCGGGCGCCGACGCGCATGGCCGCCAACAGCATATCCTGATTGATCTCGTTGCCGATGACGAAGACCGGAAGCAGTGGCTGGGCGGTGATCAATCCCTGCATCACCGCAATTTCCTGTTGATAGTCCTTGGGGTCCATTTCGAGGAACACTGCGGAGGCCAGCACGGAGTCTGCCAGTTGCAGGATATGCTCGACCTTGGGCTCGCTGACCGCGACAACGTCTCCCAAGCTGGCAAGCGCATCGGTCAGCCAAGTTGCCGACTGCTGCGACTTGGTGATGGCGAGATAACTGTTTTTGCCCTTCATGTTCTGGTGTTACCTGGAAACCCCTGTGGTCGGCAAGCCGGTGTCCGGCTTGGGTCCGGTCTGGAAGAACAGTTCGCTAAAGCTGGGCTGGTAATCGCGCAGGTTGCCGCCCGGCAATGCCGGCTTCTGTGCGTTGCTGGCGATCGGGCGCACCAGATAGGGCGTCACCACCATCAGCAGCTCCTTGTCCTCTACATCGAAACGGGTCGAGCGGAAAAAGGCGCCGATGATGGGCAGACTGCCCAGTCCAGGAAGTTTGTCGACATCGTTCAGCGTATTGCGGCTAACCAGCCCGCTGATGACGAAGCTTTCGCCGTGGCCAAGCGAAACGCTGGTGTCGGTTCTGCGTACTCGCAAACCCGGTACCGAAACCCCACCGGTCTGTACCGCGTTGTTGAAATCGAGTTCGCTCACTTCAGGCGAGACCTTGAGGAAGATACGGTTGGTGTCCAGTACCGTCGGTGTCAGCATCAGGCGTACGCCATATTCCTTGTATTTGATGCTGATGGAACTGTCCGCACCACCGCCGCTGCGTACCGGTACCGGATATTCACCACCGGCGAGGAAGGTGGCGCTTTGGCCGGAAATCGCCGTCAGGCTCGGCTCTGCCAGCGTGTAGGCGAAGCCGTTGGCTTCCAGCAGGCTCAGTGCGCTGAGGAAACCGGAGCCGGAATTGCCGGCGATCAAGTTGAAAGCAGTGTTGTTGGGCAGGAAGCCCGATGCGCTGTTCAGGGTAAAACCGCCTACACCGCCTTCAATACCGCTCAGGTTGCCGGGTGAACCGATGGCAAAGGTCCGGTTGTCCTTGTTTCTACCGATGAAAAAACCGGCACGCATCATGTTCTGGCGACTGACTTCCACTACCTTGATGTCGATCTGTACCTGTGAATCAAAACCGCTTTGGGTCGCGTCCAGCGGGCCTTTGCTGGCCGGATCGACTGCCTGCCTTGCCAGCGCATGCTGTTCCAGCGATTCGACATCGCCCTTGATGGCGACCCCAGCTCCCGCCGGCATTGCCGTGATCGATCGGCTTAGTTGCAGACGTTGCTGCTCGAGGCCGATGGCGGCATTCACCACCACCTTGAGCTGCCGCGCCGGTTGTGCTGCTCTTTCGCTCTCCCACAGGGAGATTTCGGTGGTGCCGGTTTTCTTGCCGATGATCAGGATGTTCTGCGAGGTCAGCATGGTGACGCCGGCGATATCCGGATTGCCCACCGCTACCCGCTTCACCGGCTTGCTGTGAGCGTAGACCTGTTGCCCGCCCGCCTCCAGTGTCAACGGAGTGTCTTCATTTGCCGATGCTGGCCAAGCCGACAGCCAGAAGCAGGCAGCCACTCCCAATAAACAGTGTTTCAGTATTGACATACGTTCCCCTTTTCCTGCGATTCTTGGCGTTCGTTTCTTGGTTATCGTGTCTCGGCCATGGCGACTTGGCTACCGTGCCACTCTGACGACTTCCATCTGCTCGCCCCTGTGGATGATGACGCGCTCGCGTTTGGTCGTGACCGCTGTTTTTCTGACTGGGGCAGGCGACGTCTGGACTGCTAACGCAGCGCCCGGCGCAGTTGTCGCTTGGGTTGATGCCAATGGTTTAGCCACTTCATCAAGGCGGACGAATTGATTCGTTTGATCAGCGCCGGCGCCGGGCGGCTGTGCGCCGCGCAACGCCAGTCGCAGTACACCACTGCTTTCTGCCAGCATCAGGCGTGCGACCTGCTGCTCGGGGACGGCCAGGATGGCGGAGCGGCTGTCCTTCTCCTTTTTGGTCTCGGTCTTTTTGTTACCGGAATTGTTGGTCAAGCTGACCGATTCACTGTCGGACTCTGGCGGCGGGCTTGTATCGGCCTCTTCCGCCAAGACCTCGCCATAGGCCAGTACCTTGATGTCCTTCAGCACCACCTGCGCAGAACTGATGTTATCCGTCTCGCGCTCTGCACGCAGGAACAGCAACACATCGACGCGGTCGCCCGGTTTGACGAAGCCGCCGACGCCAATCACCTCGTTGACCTTGACTGCTACGGCGCGCTCATCCGGTCCGAGCGACTGGGCCAGTGCCCCAAGAGCAGGCAAGTGTTGTGGCAGCAGAATTGCCCCGGCTGATACCGGCTCAAGCACCATTTTGCCTAGCACATCCTGCATGGACCGGTAGGCGCGCGGATGCGGTTGCGTGGTAGTGGACAGTTCCACGTCATCCACGGTCAGCAGTTTGCCGGGTGTGAGGTCCTTCGTCGCAATCACCTGCGTGTAGCTCGGCGTCACCACCTTGACGGCGTCCGCCGGCGGTTTGGTACTGATGCGGTAGCCTATCCATGCAGTGGCGATGGCGCCGATGGCGAGAATTACAGCCAGAAACCTGAGAAATGTACTATTCATGATGTAAGCCCGTAGTCATCTAGGTATCGGTTAGAGATTGATCATGGCGGCACCCACCAGGTCATCCGGCAGTTTGGGGACCTGCCCGATGGCGGGAAGCGTCAGGATCGGTATCAGGGGATCGCTGGTATAGCCTTCATACATCACCCTGACAGACAGCATGCTGGCAGGCATTTCCACTTCCACGCTGACTTTGGATTTCGAACCTGCCGGCAGCCAATTCAGTGCCGCATCCACCGTGCTGCGTACTCGGGGTTCGACTCCATCGGTGAAGTAGGCGGAACTGCTGCTGTAGGACAGCCGGTCCACCGCAATGGCGGCACGGGCCCCTTCTTCCGCTGCGTGCATGAAGGCTGACTGCAGCATCATGACGATGGCATAGCTGACGATGGCATAGAACAAGGTAAAGAACACGATGAAGATCAGCGCGAATTCAATAGCCGCCGCGCCGCGCTGCGTTTTTCTGTAGCGCTGTCGCCTGTTTTGCGGTATCGCGCAGGCATTCATCGGTTCATCCCGATCGCCAGCAGCAGTCCCACCGACAAAGCGGCGCCGAATGGCAGCCATCGTTTACGCGACACCGGCAGGTCAAAATACCTGGTCAATGTCAGGTAAACGATAGCTGCCAGACCTGCAATCAAGCTCGCTATCACAAAGCTGGACAGGGTGATTTCCCAGCCCGCCAACAGTCCGATAGCGAACAGCAATTTGACATCGCCCCCGCCAAGCCAGCCTGCCAGATACGCCGGTACGGTAAGTGCCAAGCCCAGCCCAGCGGCCAGAACCGCAGACTGCCACGCCGCACCCAGTACGGCATGGCCGGTTGTCAGCAGGTAACCGGTCGCAAGCAACATGGCACCGAAACTGAGTATGTTCGGTATGCGACGTGTCTTCAGGTCTGACAGGCAAGCAGCTATCGTCCAAGCAATAACTAAGGCATACGTATAGCCCATATTAAATGAAGGATTTCAAGGATTGCTGGTTGTCAGCGCAGTTACTATGCCGTCAAAGATACCTTTAACTGCATCTTGAACATCCGTCATCACGAGCACTAAAACAAGTGCCACCATTGCCACTAGCAGGGCATATTCGATAGCACTTGCGCCTTCTTCATCACGAACGAACCGAACAAAACCTGTTTTCAAGAAATTTTTCATTGCAAATCCTCCATGTGAAATCTCCTGCATCAAAATTTGGCTGCAAGACCTTGAGATGACCCAGTCAGCCCATATACCGCGTCATGCCTGAGTATACGATGCATTATTATCCTTATTCAGCAACAAATACAAGCCATTGGACGTTGTGACCGATGCTTTGATTTTGTTTTTCTCAAGACACATTCATTTTCCCCGAAACAGCGTTTTGAGTTTTACGGTTGAAGCCGGTGTCGGGCTGGTTGCGAAGTCCTGACGGGTGGCGTCGTAGCTGAACAGTTCGTGGGTGACGAAGATGTTGTCGCGCACACCCAGCACCTCGACGATGGAAGTGATCTTGCGGTCGCCGTTCGGCATGCGATTGATTTGCACCAGCAGATCGATGGCGGCGGAAATCATCCTGCGCAGTGTCAGATCCGATCCGCGGAAGCCGGCGAGACCGGACAAAAGTTCAATCCTGAGCAGGGCGTCTTCCGGGTTGTTGGCGTGTATGGTGCTCATCGAGCCCTCATGCCCCGTGTTCATGGCCTGCAGGACGTCCATTACTTCATCGCCACGAATCTCACCCAGGATGATCCTGTCCGGGCGCATGCGCAGTGCGTTTCTGACCAGTGTGCGGGCGGTGATCTCGCCTTCGCCCTCCAGGTTGCCGGGCCGCGTTTCCAGACTGACGACGTGGCTGTGATTGAGCTTGAGTTCGGCAGCATCCTCAATCGTCACCACGCGTTCGCTCGGTCGTATCGCCCGGCTGAGCAGGTTGAGCATGGTGGTCTTGCCGGTACCGGTACCGCCGCTGATCATGATGTTGACCTTGCGCTCCACGGCGCTCAGCAGGAAATCCAGCATGTCATGGTTAAGTGTGCCGAACGCCACCAGGTCGTCACCGGAAAATGGTTCCTTGCGGAATTTTCTGATAGAGACGCATGGGCCGTTGAGGGCAAGGGGCGGAATGATGACATTGATGCGGCTGCCGTCAGGCAGTCTGGCATCGACGATGGGGCTGGATTCGTCGATGCGGCGACCGAGCGGCGCCAGTATCTTGCGCACGACACGCAGCACGTGCTGGTCGTCGATGAAACGGTAGTTGGTCGGGTGCAGGACGCCATCCTGTTCGACGAAG
Organism: Pseudomonadota bacterium; assembly: GCA_023459535.1. Classification (GTDB taxonomy): domain Bacteria; phylum Pseudomonadota; class Gammaproteobacteria; order Burkholderiales; family Methylophilaceae; genus UBA6140. The sequence continues at coordinate 4,088 of JAEWTK010000143.1, read as the reverse complement.
ATGTTGTGGGATCCGTTGACCAGGATGTCGTTGACGTCTTCATCCTCTATCAGGTTCTGCAGGGGGCCGAAGCCGGAGAGTTCGTCGATCATCTCCGCTGTCAGGTTCTCGATATCCTGCGCGTTCACCACGTAATCGATGGAGGCGACGAATTTGAACACCTTGGCGCTGATGTAGGTGTTAGCCTGTTCCTCGCTCATCGCCGACAGATGTACCTTGTCCGCTTCGATCTCGTCGATCAGATAATTATGCAGGCGGTATTTGATGTCCTGGTATTGCAGGGATGGGTTGGTGTTCTTGCTGTGCGGTCCCGGGCGCATTCGGTTTATCTCCCGCTGACGAGATGGTCGAAGGCATTTTTCAACCGTACCAGCAGAGGTGTCGATCGGCGTGCGTGCGTTTGCATATACATGCCCGGCAGGTCGCCGACGAGCTTTTTGATGGCCGCCGCATAGCTGCTGTTGGGCACTTTGTCGAACATCGATTCGCCGGTGTTGATGCAGCTCAAGCGCAGGTGACCGACGCCGGGCAGGGTGCCGCCCAGGGGCATGCCGAAGGATTTGGCGATGCTGTCGGCACTAGGGGAGATATCTTGCATCAGGCGGTCTACAACCAGCCGGCTGTCCGGCAGTGTAATCTTCAGCTGGCGCAACGACTCAAGCAGGTCAAGGTTGCGCTTGCAGCTTGGAATTGTCTGCTCCACCAGTATGAAGGTGGCCGATGAAAGTTTAAGCGACGCCCTCAGCAGCTCAGTGTCGGTGATGCCGGCGAGGTTGATGAAAATATAGTCGAAGTGACGCTTGAGCGCGTACAGGATCAGGCTGAGGTCCGCAGGCGTCAGCTGACTATAGCGTTGCTCATCTTCCGGCATGGAAAGCAGGCTGAGTCCTGACTCGTGCCGGGCGAAGCCGGTTTCGATTAGCGTTGCATCGAGGCGAGTGCGGTTCTGGATGACGTCGAGCAGACTGAATTTGGAAACCAGACCCATGATCAGCATAATGTCGGCGTTCGGGTTGCCGAGGTCGAGCAGCAACGTCGGGCCCTGCTTTTGCATTTCCAGTGCCATGTGCATGCAGAACAGCGCGTTACCGTCTCCTATGCGCGCATTCAACAGTGTGTAGATGTGTCCGGATTCCGTCTGTTGCGGGGTGGAAGGTTTGTTGTTGCGTTTCTGGTGGCGTTTGATGACGGCCTGCACCTCGTGGGCTGGTGTGCCTATCTGGATGATGTCGCGCGCGCCGGAACGGATGGTGGGCAGGAGCGCATCCTGATCCATGGTCTCGACCAATGCGATTACGGCGAGGGCGGGTTTGCTGGCGACCAGATTCTCGATCATGCCGAGATCGCGGTTGAGCGCTTGCTGCTGGTCGTCAGCCGTTGATGCGGCGTCCTGTGATGGGAGGTGGACCAGCGCGATATCCACATCCACGGTGCCGAGCAGGCTGGAGATTCTGTCCTTGTCTCCGGGTTCGACGAAAATCAGGTTGGAGACGCTGTCATTCAGGCCGTAGAGCCACGAAGAACAGTGGCTTTTGTCCGTGATGGCGATGCAGTTGTTGGTAGCTTTCATCAGCTCGAATTCCTCAGTTCGATTTCTGAAAGTCATTGCTGATCCTCGACAAAAACCGCCTGGTTGAACATTGGCAGGTTTTTGCTAAAGGCCGCGTCCATGACCGAAACCGGTATTCACGTTATTATTGGTTCTTGTTGAGATTGCCGGATCTGTTAAATAGCAAAATTAGTATACTCGTTTTGTCAGAAAGCCGCCTCTAGTCAAGTGGTAATTCATTCTGTGTAATTCTTATCGGCCGGATCGGCCAGAATTTTAATCGTCTTGAGTAATTTCTTGCAGTCATCCGATTCATTTTTAGTGTTGCAGGGGGGGCGGTTCCAGCCGGGATGCCCCTGTTGGTATTTGACCGGCAACGTTGCTTTAGCCTTCGTTCGGTCAAATGCGATCTACGAATCATTTTCCACTTCTATCTGCACCACCACACGCCGATTTGGCTGCAGGCAGTTGATCACACGTTCGCTGCGCGGCCCGTCACAGAACACAAGGGGTTCACTGGAGCTTTTGCCGACCGCATTCAGGCGGCTGCCATCCACACCCTGGCTGATCAGGAAGTCCCGGACCGCGTAAGCGCGCCGGAGCGACAGCTGTTCGTTGATAGCGTCATTGCCGAGCCGGTCGGTATGGCCTTCGATTGTGACATCACCCAAGTTTTTGTGCTCGATCAGCTTTTGTGCGATTTGGGTCTTGAGGATGCTCTTGCCCTCCTCGGACAGCGTGTGTTCGTTCAACTCGAACAAAGCCGCTGCAAAGAACGTATGGGTTTCTATTTTCTGCGGTTCGGCCGGCACGATTTTCTCCACTTCCACGATGCGTTCCACGACTTGCGGCGCTTGTGCGACCGGTTCCAATTTCGGTTCGGGAATGGCGGCGGGCTTGCCACCGAAACGGTAGAGCAGACCAAAGTTCAGCTGGTTGTTGGCAATGGTGCCGTCCACGCCCAGTTCGCTGGTTTTGGCGTCTGCCCGGCTGATGATTCTGCGGAAATCGGCCTGCACGCCGAACTGGTCATTGAACAGGTATTGAAAACCGGCACCGATGTTGCCGGCCAGTGAGGTGTCGGAGCCAGAAACCTTGCCGGTAGGCAGGTACCCCGGTGCGATGTTGTAGGAGATGCGGTTGTTGGAGGCGCCGATGCCGGCCAGCACGAACGGCCTGAACTTGTCGCGCGCGAATACATAGAGTGCGTCAGCTGTCAGGTTGAATTGCTTGTAGTCGCCGCCATCGAATGATGCGTGGTCTTCATCGGCCTTGTGGTACGAAAATCCGACCTGAATGTCGATATTTTCTGTGAGTTCCTTGCCAAGGCGTAGATGCAGGCCTGGACTGTCATCGGACGCATCAAGATCGGCGTCCGGGTAGATCAGGCTGACGCCGCCCAATCCATACCAGGATTCAGTGCTGAATCCGTGATTGTCCTCGGCGGATGCATAGCCGTTGAACAGTAGAAAATAGGCAGCGGTTACTGCCGCAGAAGTAAGTTTCAATTTCATATTAATCACCCTGAGATAAATTCAAAACTCGGACCGCAACATGCCATGACTGTCGGTGCCGAGGCTGAATATTCATGTAACGCGGCACGTCAGGTAATAGCTCCAATGGTTGAATAATACATCAAAATGAAAAAAATGATAAAAAATGTTTGACTTTATTTCGCATGAAGTGAAAAATATGAAACTTGCTAATCGTTCAACTGATTCGGGGGCATTAAAATGGAAATCAAGACAATTCGCAGGATGGTGGCTTTGGCGCTGGCATCGGCATTCTTTTTGAGCGGCTGCGACAGCGATGGCTTGGGTAGTGTGGTCAGGCCTTCGAGCAGCACCGTGGTGACAGGTGGCACGGGTGGTACAGATGGCACGGACGGTACAGATGGCACGGACGGGGATGGAGGAGATCTTCTGCTGGGCGGGGTGGTTGACTCGTTGCTCGGGCCCGATGGCCTGCTGCCAGTCACCAGTGAGTCCGGCGATTCAACATTGTTGGATCCATTGATCGGGCAAGATGGTCTGCTCCCTCTGACTTCAGGTAGTGGTGATGGTCCGGGACCTTTGTTGGATCCGGTGCTGGGTCAGGATGGATTGACAGATCAACTGGGTTTGACGGCTGACGGTGATGGTGTACTGGATCCGTTACTTGATCCGCTTGTTGGTTCGGAAGGGCTTATCCCACTGGTCAGTGCAGATGGTGAATCTACCGGAACGGCATTGCTCGACCCGGTCATCGGTCATGACGGCTTGCTGCCCCTTGTTAGCGAGACAGGCGGCACCGGACTGGTCGATAGTCTGGTTGGCCCCACGGGGCTGTTGCCTCTGGTCAGTGCGCCAGATGATCTGGAACGCCCGAACACGCTGCTTGATCCCGTCCTAGGTGCTGACGGGCTGCTACCCCTTACATCACCACCAGGCAGTGAACAGGCTCTGCTGGATTCTGTGATCGGGCCCGAAGGCTTGCTCCCCCTGACAAGCGGGGGTTCCGGTACAGAAAATGCCCTGCTTGCTCCTGTCACGGATTTGCT
>JAEWTK010000142.1 GCA_023459535.1 Pseudomonadota bacterium | reverse complement strand
GTATTGAGCGCCAGAAAAAGTCTGATGTATGCCGCCTGTGGTATTGTAGAGCCAGTAATTATCGAGCAGCAGACGCCGGCCACCATGCTCTATAATTACCCTTATCGTCCACGTCCCCCCTACTGGGACCGGCAGCACCAACGATACCCGGAGAGAAGGCACGGGCCATACACAAACAAACCGGATTACAAAGAGCCAGGCACAAAAGAGCCCGGCAGGCCGAAACAGAATAAATCAACAATCAAACTGCCCATAAAGAACTAACAGAAAAACAACACAGCTATCACAAGCAACTTGCAAGCTGATATCAGCTATCGGGGAACATCAAACGTCCGTGCCAGTCTAATGCGGATGAACTACTAACTAAAGCAAGAAAGGTTTTATCATGAACACAAAACTTAAAGTAAGCGTCATCACTCTCGCATTGGCACTGGGCGGCTGCGCCAACATGACGGAAACCCAGAAAGGCACCGCCAAGGGTGCTGCCATTGGCGCCGGCGCAGGTGCCGTTGTCGGTGCAGTTGCAGGCGGTGGCAAGGGTGCTGCCATTGGCGCTGGTGTAGGTGCCGTTGGCGGTGCGATTGCCGGCAACGTCTGGTCCAAGCGTATGGAAGCGCAGAAACAGGAAATGGAGCAAGCTACTGCAGGCACTGGCGTAGCCGTGACCCAGACCGAGGACAACCGTCTGAAACTGGAAATCCCGAGCGACATCTCTTTCGATACCGGCCGCGCCGACATCAAGGCCAACTTCCGTCCTATCCTTGATAAGTTCGCGGCCAGCCTGGTGCAGAATCCGGCCACCACAGTGACGATCATCGGCCACACCGACAGCACCGGCACCGATGCCATCAACAACCCGCTGTCGATCAATCGCGCCGCCAGCACACGTGATTACATCACAGCACGTGGCGTCGCCGTCAGCCGCATCAGCATCGATGGCCGCGGTTCACGCGAGCCGGTCGCCAGCAATGATACGGTGCAAGGCCGCGCCATGAACCGTCGTGTCGAGATTTTTGTGGCAGAACCTGCTCCAGCCAATTAATCGACCGGCGTAAACACGCGACAAATAAAAAGCCGACCATGTGTCGGCTTTTTATTATCTGCAGATTATTCAAACCTGATGCTGATCGCTCATCCTCGATGCCACGACTGCGGCAACAATGATCAAACCGCCACCCACCCATTCACGTAGAGACAAGGCTTCATTCGCCCAGTAATAGGAAGCAACGGCGGCCACCACCAGTTCGAACAGAAAGATCACCGCCGCGCGCGTCACCGGAATCACGGTCAGACCGAACTGCACGAGCAGGGTCGCCGCCATCAGTATCAGCGCAATCAACCCCATCAGCAGCCAGTGTTGAAGGGTCAGTATCTCCAGCGCCGGCAACGGCATGCTCTGGAACGGCAACATGACGCCCGCCACAACGATCACGCCGAGCCAGACTGCCATCGACTTCACACGCAGGCTCAAATGGCTGGAACGACGCGTGATGACGTTGGTCAGCGCAAATGCCAGGCCGGAAGAAAGCGCCAGCCACTCTGCATCGTTACGCGGCATGGGCAGCGCACCGGGTTGCCAGAGCATGATGTAGGCGCCGACCAACGAGGTGGCGATGACCAGCAGGCCATTGCGCCCCACCCGCTCCTTTAGCCAGAAATGCGCGAGTATCAGCGTCCACAGCGGCGAAAGATAGAACAGCAGCATGACGCGCATGACTTCGCCGTCGATGATGGCGATGACGTAGCTGAGATTGGTCCAGCCGGCAGCCAGCGCCAGCCAGTATGCGCTTTGCGGCAATCAGAAAATCCCGCGCCAGTGTCTGGCAAAGATCAGCGCGCCGATGAGGGCTGCTATCGAGTAAGTATAGAAGCTGGAAGCGACGCCGGAGACGCCTGCTTCCTGCATCAGCCGGTAGGGATACCAGATGACGCCCCAGCAGGCGGCACCGAAAAGCAGGCCGGATACAGCGATTTGATGTCGATGATATTGCATTTATGGTTTTGTACTCTTGACGCTCAATTTATAATGTCTGTATGAACCCTAATCTGAACAAGCTGCAACCCTACCCGTTCCAACGTCTGCGCGACCTGTTTGCGGGCACCACACCCAACCCGGATTACAAGCCGATCAACCTGTCGATCGGCGAACCCAAACATGCGACACCGGCCCTGATCAAGGACGCCCTGATCAATAACCTGGCCGGGCTGGCGAATTATCCCACGACTGCCGGCATTCCCGCGCTGCGCGAGGCAATTTCTGCCTGGCTGGCACGGCGCTACAACATTCCGGCACTGAATGCAGAAAAAGAGATCGTTCCGGTCAACGGCAGCCGCGAAGCGCTGTTCGCCTTCGCCCAGGCAGTCATCGACGACAGCCGCCCGGCGCCTGTGGTCATCTCGCCCAACCCGTTCTATCAGATATACGAAGGCGCGGCCCTGCTGGCCGGGGCCGAGCCTTATTTCCTCAACAACCTGCCGGAAAACGACTTTGTCATGGATTTCGACAGCGTGCCGGAATCCGTGCTGCAGCGCACGCAACTGGTTTACCTGTGCTCGCCCGGCAACCCGACCGGCAAGATCATGTCGCTGGAACAATGGAAGCAGGTGTTCGAGCTCTCTGACCGCTACGGCTTTGTCATCGCCGCCGACGAGTGTTATTCGGAGATCTATTTCGACGAAACGCAGCCGCCGCTGGGCGCGCTGGAAGCCGCACACAAGCTGGGCCGCGATTATACGCGGCTGGTGGTGTTCAGTTCGCTCTCCAAGCGCTCCAACGTGCCGGGCATGCGCTCCGGCTTCGTTGCCGGTGACGCGAAGATCCTGGAGAAATTCCTGCTCTACCGCACCTACCACGGCTGCGCCATGAACCCGGCCGTGCAGCACGCCAGCATTGCGGCGTGGAACGACGAGGCGCACGTCATCGAAAACCGCCGGCTCTACGACGAGAAATTCAAGGCGGTGACGCCTCTGATCAAGCAGCGACTTGATGTCGAACTGCCGGACGGTGCCTTCTATTTGTGGGCGCGTACCGACATGCCGGATACCGAATTCGCGCTCAGGCTCTACCGCGAAAAGCACGTCACGGTACTGCCCGGCAGCTATCTCGCGCGCGAGGCACACGGTGTCAACCCGGGCCGAAACTTTATCCGGCTGGCGCTGGTGGCCTCTCTGGAAGAATGCAAGGAAGCGGCTGAGCGCATTCTGAGCCTGTAATCGATGTTTTTCGCCGTGCTGCCAGATGGCACGGCGTTTTAACTTTCAATCAATGTTTTTCAATTAGTGTTTCAACCCGAGTTTTTCAATCCGCAAAAGGAGTAGCAACATGAGTGAACGCATCATCATGCGCGTAGGCGAAGCTTTGGTCGCAGGCGGCCCTGCCGGTACCGCGGCAGAACCGGAAGTCGTCATCGGTGAAATGAACGGACCCATGGGCACTGCCTTCGCCAACCTCTTGGGCGATCAGGTCAAAGGTCACACCCGCGTGCTGGCCATCATGAACACCGACATCATGGTGCGCCCCGCCACCATCATGGTCAGCAAGGTCACGGTCAAGGATACGCGCTACACCAACATCCTGATGGGCACCGTGCAAGGCGCCATCGCCAACGGCGTGCTGGATGCCGTGCGTGCCGGCGACATCCCCAAGGAGAAAGCCAACGACCTCGGCATCATCGTCTCGGTCTGGCTCAACCCCATCGTCGCCGAGCAGGACGACCTCGATCACCAGATCCTGTTCGACATCCATCGCAAGGCCACCGCGCTCGCTATCAAGAAGGCGATGAACAACGAGCCGAGCATCGACTGGCTGCTGGAGAATCAGGAAAAGATCGTGCACAAGTACTTCCAGATGGGGTTGGACGGCAAGATCTAAGAAAGATATGAGCTCAGGATTTGAGCTTGACTAAATTTAAATCAGTTTATTAAGACTTTCTATTAATAAACTGATTTATATATTGAAATAACTTCTCGTTGACTGCCGCATCGAGGCAGTCGAATTCCACCGTATCCTCCATGCCGCGCAACCAGGTCAGCTGGCGTTTCGCCAGTTGCCGGGTGGCGGCAACCCCCTTCTCGCGCAATTCATCCAGTCCGAATTCACCGTCCAGATACTGCCAGGCCTGGCGATAACCGACGCAGCGCATGCTGGGCAGGTCGGCAGTCAATGCCGGATATTTCGCGCGTAGCGCCTTGACCTCGTCAATCAGGCCGGCTTGCAGCATCTGCTCAAAGCGTAATGCGATGCGCTGATGCAGCACACTACGGTCGGAGGGCACCAGCGCCAGCTTCAGCAAGCGGTAAGGCAAGGCTGTCGCGGCCTGTTCGGCGAATAGCTGCGTCATGGTCTTGCCGGAAAGCTCGCACACCTCCAGCGCGCGCTGGATGCGCTGCGAGTCCGTCGTCATCAACCGCGCGGCGGTTTCCGGGTCGATCTTCGCCAGTCTGGCATGCATGGCGGGCCAGCCGATCCGTAACGCCTCGGCATCGAGCCGGGCACGCACGGCCGGGTCGGCTTGCGGCAACTCGCCCAAGCCGCCCTGCAAGGCCTTGAAATAGAGCATGGTGCCGCCCACCAGTAAAGGCACCTTGCCGCGCGTCGTGATGTCCGCCATCAAACGCAGGGCGTCGGCACGGAATTGCGCGGCGGAATAGGCTTCGGTCGGGGCTATGACATCGATCAGGTGATGCGGCGCCAGCTTAAGCGTGGCGGCGTCCGGCTTGGCGGTGCCGATATCCATGTCGCGGTAGACCAGCGCCGAATCGACGCTGAT
>JAEWTK010000141.1 GCA_023459535.1 Pseudomonadota bacterium | reverse complement strand
ATCTGCGGCCTGCCTTGGGCGCAAACCTGCTTCACGCAACTGGACCCGGACATTCAGATCGACTGGCAGGTCAGCGAAGGCGACAGCGTCCGGCCAGGCCAGCAACTGGTCAGCATTTCCGGCCATGCCCGTGCCATATTGAGCGCCGAGCGCTGCGCGCTGAACTTCCTGCAGACACTATCAGCCACTGCAACAGAAACCCGCAAATTCGTCGATGCCGTCAAGAGTTGCCACTGCATCATCCTCGACACGCGCAAAACCCTGCCCGGACTCAGACTCGCACAGAAATACGCCGTGCTGGTAGGCGGTGGGCAGAATCAACGGCTGGGCCTGTATGACGGTATCCTGATCAAGGAAAACCATATCGCTGCTGCTGGCGGCATTGCACCGGCACTGGCGAAAGCCGCGCAGATCGGCAATGGCATCCCGGTCCAGATCGAAGTCGAAAACCTGCAGGATCTGCAAATCGCACTGGAGGCCGGCGCGACTTCCATACTGCTGGACAACTTCCGCCATTCGGACATGGCGGAAGCGGTCAAAATCAATCAGGGCCGCGCCATCCTTGAAGCATCGGGCGGCATCAGCATCGATAACGTACGCACGGTTGCACTGACCGGCGTCGACCGCATCTCGATAGGTCATCTGACCAAGGACCTGCGGGCTATCGACCTCTCCATGCGTTTCGAGTAAGGTAGCGCATGGCCAAAGCGAACACCGTCATCACACTGCAAGGTCGCCTGACACTGGGCGATGTGCTGCGCATGCTGGTGAATGACGGCATGGTCGAGAAATCCCAGGCGGAAAAACTCTACAAGGACCGCAAACTCGACCGCTCCAACCTGCATCCGCTGGTTGTCGTTGGGGAGCAACAATGGAAGAACCTCGCGGCAGAAAACAAGCCGCTGACCGTCGAGTCATTGACCGTCTGGCTGGCTGACCGCGCCGGACTCGATTACTACCACGTCGACCCGCTCAAGCTCGATTTCGGATCGGTCGCCCAGATCGTCTCCAAAGCCTATGCTGAACGCCTGAAGATCATGCCGGTCAAGGTGCAGGGCAACGTAGCGACCATCGCCACGGCAGAACCTTTCCAGACCGAATGGGTACCCGATCTGGAACGCGTGCTGGGCATGAAGATCAAGCTGGTGGTCACCAATCCGCTCGAAATCAACCGCTATCTGCCTGAAATCTACAACCTCGCCAATTCCATCAATCTGGCCAGTAGCGCAAAAGCCGGCCAGATCGTCGGTGTGCAGAATTTCGAGCAACTGGTCGAACTCGGTAACAGCAAGAATCTGGATGCCAACGAGCAGCATATCGTCAACATCGTCGACTGGCTGTTCAAATATGCTTTCGAACAGCGCGCCAGCGACATCCATCTGGAACCACGGCGAAACATCGGCCTCATCCGCTTCCGCATCGATGGCATCCTGCATCAGGTTTACCAACTGCCCTCGACCATCATGAACGCCATCACCAGCCGCATCAAACTGCTCGGCCGCATGGACATGGTGGAAAAACGCCGGCCGCAGGACGGTCGCATCAAGACGCTGTCAGCAGAAGGTCAGGAAATCGAATTGCGGCTATCGACCATGCCCACCGCTTTCGGCGAAAAACTGGTCATGCGTATCTTCACACCGGAGAATCTGGTCAAGGACTTTATCCAGCTGGGCTTCTCAAAGGCACAGGATGCACTGTGGAAGGAATGGACCGCCAACCCGAACGGCATCATCCTGGTCACCGGCCCCACCGGCTCCGGTAAAACGACGACCCTCTATTCGACACTGAAGCAATTGGCGACCGAAGAAGTCAATGTCTGCACGGTAGAAGACCCGATCGAAATGGTTGAACCCGCATTCAATCAAATGCAGGTGCAGCAAAACATCGACCTGACTTTCTCCGACGGCATCCGCACCCTGCTGCGTCAGGATCCGGACATCATCATGGTCGGCGAAATCCGCGACGGCGAGACTGCCGAGATGGCGACGCAGGCGGCACTGACCGGCCACCTGGTGCTCTCAACCCTGCACACCAATGACGCCCCTTCTTCAATTACCCGCCTGCTCGATCTGGATGTGCCGTTCTACCTGATCAACTCCACCGTGATCGGCATCATGGCGCAGCGCCTGGTACGGACACTTTGCCCGCACTGCAAGGAAGCGGCGGACATCGACCAGGCCACTTGGGACGCCTTGGTCAGCCCCTGGAAAATCGCAAAACCCAACCAGATTCAGAAAGCAGTTGGCTGCCTTGAATGCAGAATGACAGGCTATCGCGGCCGTAGCGGCATCTATGAGATGCTAACCATCAGCCCCGCCATCAAGAAGTTGATTGCTCAGAATGCAGACCTCGCTGCCATTCGCGCCACTGCCCATCGTGAAGGCATGGTGCCCCTGATGATCAATGGCGCAGAAAAAGTCGCGGCAGGCATCACTACGATCGAAGAATTGCTCAAGGTCGCCCCTTCACCCCTTGATTAGGCAGGAAAATCCGACCTGACACTCCGGCTCATTTGCAAGCCGAACGCATGATCTCATCAGGATTTAGCCTTGACCAAAATCATGCAAGCAGTTACTGTTTAGGGTTCAATAATCCTCAGTAAAAACAAGCACTATATGGAAGACCGAACCTCGCCACACTCTCACCAGATTTCAGGTGCTGAAATTCTCATTCGTTGCCTGCAGGAAGAGAAAGTCAAATTCGTTTTTGGCTATCCCGGCGGTGCGGTTCTGCACATCTACGACGAAATTTTCAAACAGGATGCCTTCAAACACATTCTGGTGCGTCACGAACAGGCTGCAGTTCATGCCGCAGACGCTTTTGCGCGCGCCACCGGCGAAGTCGGCGTAGCGTTGGTCACCTCTGGCCCCGGCGCAACCAACGCGATTACCGGCATTGCTACCGCCTATATGGATTCCATCCCGCTGGTCGTTATCAGCGGTCAAGTGCCTGCGCCAGCCATCGGCATGGATGCATTCCAGGAAGTCGACATGGTCGGCATCACGCGCCCATGTGTTAAACACAACTTCCTGGTCAAGGACGTCAAGGATATCGCTGCGACCATCAAGAAGGCGTTCTATATCGCCGCCACCGGTCGCCCCGGCCCTGTGGTTGTCGACATTCCGAAAGACATCACGGCCCACTTCGCCAAGTTCGAGTATCCGGCCTCTGTGGAGATGCGCTCGTACACACCAATCATGAAAGGCCATTCCGGACAGATCAAGAAGGCAGTCAAACTGCTGCTGGAGGCCAAGCGCCCCATGATCTACACCGGCGGCGGCGTAGTACTCGGCAACGCAGCGGAAGAACTGGTCCAACTTGCACGCAAACTCGGCTACCCGGTCACCAATACGCTGATGGGTTTGGGCGGCTATCCGTCCACGGACAATCAGTTCCTTGGCATGCTTGGCATGCATGGCACCTACGAAGCCAATATGGCGATGCAGAACTGCGACGTTCTGCTCGCCGTCGGCGCACGCTTTGACGACCGCGTCATCGGCAACCCCGGCCATTTCTTCAGCAAGGACCGTACTATCATCCATGTTGATGTCGACCCTTCCTCCATCTCCAAGCGCGTCAAGATCGACGTGCCTAT
>JAEWTK010000140.1 GCA_023459535.1 Pseudomonadota bacterium | reverse complement strand
ATGTTGTATACATAGAGGATGGCGTGCGATTTGCGCGCATCGACGCCGCGCTTGAAGATTTCGAAGCGGATCAGTTCGCTGGCGGGAATGCCGAGCTTCTTCAGGATGGCGGCGCTGATCTCGTCTTCCTGGTGCAGGAGCGATGGCGCTTTTTCGACGGGCAGTTTGATTTCGGTCAGTCTTATCATGTGAACCAGATCAGATATTCAATGGGAGTTGTAGCAGTTTGCGCAGCATGGGAACGGTGACCGGTTTTTTTGTGGTCAGCGACCAGCGATCCAGCGCATCGAGGGTGGCCATCAGCGTCGGCAAGTCGCGTCGCAGGTGGCGCAGGCAGAAATCGACCACTTCGTCCGGCAGTTTCATGCCGCGCTCAGAGGCATGGGTGCGCAGGGCCAGCGCCTTTTCTTCGTCAGACAGCGGGTGCAGCTGATAGACCAGGCCCCAGGCCAGCCGGGTCGCCAGATCATCTCGCAGACCCATCTGCATGGGGGAGGCGATGCCGGTGGTCAGCAGGATGCCTGCGGCAGGGTTTTCGCGCAGATGGTTGAAACTGTTGAACAGGGCAATCTGTTCGGCCTCGGAATAGGTGTGCACATCGTCGGCGCTGGTGAGCGGCGTCTCGAATTTGGCTGCTAGCATCGCCGCGGATTTCAGCAGATGGGTCTTGCCGCTGCCTTCCGGCCCCCATAGGTAGATGAAGCGTACATCGGACTGCCCGCTGATGACTTGTCTCAGGGTGTCCAGCGCTTCAGCATTCTGGCCGACAATAAAATTTTCCAGTGACGGCGGCGGAGCCGGCTGAATATCCAGCAGTAATTGTTTCATTTTTAAAACCGTAATTCAGGCTGCAGGGAATACAGCGTCAAAGAAAACGGGCGCGATTTCGATGCGATCCCCGGCAGTTGAAGCCATATTTCCGGCAAGCTGCTGGTTTTCTCTGTGAGCTCTGTGGCTGACTGTAATTTTCAAGTGCATATGTCTTATTTCAGATAGGTTTCACTGGAGAGATAGCCTTGTCTGGCATGACGCAGGCCGACCGCAAGGGCTGCGCCGACTGGTAACGCCAACAGGATACCGGCGAAACCGAACAGTTGTCCGCCGGCCAGCAGGGTGAAAATGACCATCACCGGATGCAGGCCGATACGGTCACCGACCAGCCAGGGCGTCAATACGAAGCCTTCCAGTAGTTGTGCGGCGGCGAATACGGCCAGTACCGGTAGTACTTCCGTCGGTGAGGAGAATTGCAGTGCCGCTGCCAGCAGGGCCATCAGCAAGCCGATGCTGACCCCGAGATAGGGCACGAAGCCGAGCAGGCCGGCGACCAGTGCTACCGGCAGTGCCAGTTCGAGGCCGGCAGCCCAGAGGCCGATGGCATAAAACAGCGTCATCAGCAGCATCACCGAGAGCTGTCCGCGCAGAAATTCTGCCAGCACGGCATCGATTTCCCCTGCGATGACCGCGGTCTTCTCGTACCAGCCACGCGGAATCAGCTGAGTGATACGCGAGATCATGGCGTGCCAGTCGCGCAGCAGGTAGAACAGCACGACCGGAACCAGCAGCAGGTTGATGATCCACAGCACGATGGCGAAACCGTTTTTGCTGATGGACAGCAGCACCGGCGTGATGAGGTCGCTCGCTACTTTCCAGTGCTTGCTGAGGATATCCTGAATCTGGTTCAGATCAATATTGAGCGAAATTCCAAAATGCAGCAGTAGCCAGGGCTCCAAGCGTGCGCGCAGCAAATCGATGATGTCCGGCAGGCGCTGAACCATCAGCAGCAGTTCTTTCTGCAGCATGGGGACGATGATGAGGACCAACAACAGGGCGATACCCACCAGCAACAGCATGGTGATGACGGTCGCCATGGTGCGGCCGAAAACCAGCTTGCCGAGTTTCCACAGGCTGATCCTGTCGACCACGGGTTTGCAGATATAGGCGAGAATGGCTGCGACCAGAAACGGTGCCATGATGGGTAGCAACAGGTAAAAAATCACCAGAAAGCCGGCTACCAGCAGGACGATGCGGTAATCAGGCAATTGGTTTTCTCGTTTGGTCGTCATATCGGGTAAAATTATGCCTTCAAATGGATGATTTATCTTGTTGTATTTTTGAGCGGAAAGCGAGAACGCAGTTGAATTCTAATTCTTCAAACGGTGATGCGGCAAAAACTTCGATCAGTTATCGTGATGCCGGCGTCGATATAGAAGCTGGCGACGCCCTGGTTGAGCAGATCAAGCCGTTTGCCAAACGCACCATGCGGCCGGAAGTCATGGGCGGCATCGGCGGTTTCGGTTCCCTGTTCGAGATGCCGAAGAAGTTCAAGAACCCGGTGTTGGTATCCGGTACCGATGGCGTCGGTACCAAACTCAAACTGGCGTTCCAGCTGGACAAGCATGACACGGTCGGCATCGACCTGGTGGCCATGAGCGTCAATGACATTTTGGTGCAGGGTGCTGAACCCTTGTTCTTCCTCGATTATTTTGCCTGCGGCAAGCTGGAAGTTGGCACTGCGGCCGAGGTCATCAAGGGCATTGCCCACGGCTGCGAACAGGCCGGCTGTGCGCTGGTCGGCGGCGAGACCGCCGAGATGCCTGGCATGTACCCAGCCGGTGAATACGACCTGGCCGGTTTTGTCGTCGGTGCGGTCGACAAGGAATCCATCATCGATGGCAGCAGCATCGCCGAGGGTGATGTGCTGCTCGGGCTGGCATCGAGCGGCGCCCATTCCAACGGGTATTCGCTGATCCGCAAGCTGATCGAGAAATCCGGCATCGACATGGACAGCGATTTTGATGGCAAGCCATTCCGCGATGTGGTCATGGCGCCGACCCGCATCTATGTCAAACCCCTGCTCAAGCTGATTGCCGCGCTCAAGGTCAAGGGCATGGCCCATATCACCGGCGGCGGCATTACCGAGAATGTGCCGCGTGTATTGCCTGCCGGCCTGACTGCCGAGGTGAAGAAGGGCAGCTGGGACATGCCGGCGCTGTTTGACTGGCTGCAGGCACAGGGCAATATCACGGATGAGGAAATGTATCGCACTTTCAATTGTGGTATCGGCATGGTGGTCATTATGGCCGAGCAGGATGCAGTGGCCGCCCGCCAGTTGCTGGAAGCCGAAGGCGAACAGGTGGCAGTGATCGGCCGCATCCGTGCACAGGCTACCGGCGAAGCACCAACCGTCGTTGTTTGAAGCGGCTGTGACGCAGCATCGCCAACCGGATCAAAGGTTCGAACGTTGAAAGATTCTTGCGTCGAAATAAGAGGTTAAGCATGCAGCATGTTCTGGCAAAATTGGTAGTGATCGGATTTCTGCTGGTGGCACAATCGCTGGCGCTGGCTGCACCGAAATCGCTGACGGTGACCTATGAGGCGACGCGCAATGGTCAGCCCTTTGCCAATATCACGGAAACCTTCACGCAGCAGGACGGCAAATACCGCATAGAAAGCGAAACCCGGGGCATTGGCGTTTATTCCCTGTTCGGCGCGCGCCGGTTGTTGAGTGAGGGGGAAGTGGGGCCTTCCGGTCTGAGGCCGTTGCATTTTGAATTGCATCAGGGCGCCGAGGCCAAGCGTTCGCTGTTTGCCGATTTCGACTGGCCCGGCAATCAGCTCAACATGAAGGTCAAGGGCAAGCCGGTAACGGCCGAGTTAAAGTCGGGCACGCAGGATATCGCCAGCCTGATCTATCAGTTCATGTTCGTGCAGCCCACGGGTGAATCATTCAAGTTGCCAGTGACTACCGGTAAACGATTGAAGCAGTATAAATACCGAGTCGCCGGCCGCAATGTACCTCTCACGGTGCCGGCTGGCAGCTATAAAACCATGCACCTGCAAGATGCGGCAGAAAATGCCGAAGAAGACAGCAAGGAACTCTGGTTGGGTGATGCCCGCGTTTATTTTCTGCCGGTCAAGCTGGTGACGCGCGACGACAAGGGCGATATCGAACAGGTGCTGACCGGGTTGCATGCTGAATAAATGGTTTGCATCGATTGGAAACTCGACCATCTGGCGTGCGACGCTGGCTATACTGCTCTCGCTTTTGTTGCATCTGCTCCTGCTCGGATTCGTGCATGTTGATCTGAGTTTTCTTGAACCAGAAAAGGAAACGGTCAATGTCCGTTTTGCCGAGCTGGTGAAACCGTCTCCAGTAAAGCCGCCAGAACCTGTGCCTGAGGAGCCACCTTTGCCGGAGCCGCCTGCAGACGAACCGCCAACACCGCCTCCGGAACCCGAGCAGGTGGATAGCCAGCTGGAGGGCAACCAGTTGGAAGATAGCCAAGCAGTGATGGATCCGGAACCCGAGATATTGCCAGTCGTTGAAACGGAGCCGGAAGAGGTATCACACCAGCCGGAGGCCATTGATATGGCGGCGGATGTACCCGAGGAAATTCAGCTGGAACCGGCTTATGTGCCCAATCTGGTGGACGTGGATGCGCAGCCCTACAATTTCGTCGAGAGTGAATTCGATATCCTGCGCGGTGCTGATGGCTACAAGGTCGGACAAAGCAAGGTGCGCTATGAAGCCAGAGGCGATGGCACCTACCTGTTGGTAAGCGAGAGCGAGGCCAAGGGTTTCGCTTCCTGGTTCATTTCCGGCACGCTGTTGCAACGCAGCGAAGGGTTGGTGACCGAATACGGTTTGCAGCCTCACAGTTTTCTCTACCAGTACGGCAAGCACAACAAGACCCGGCAGGCGGTTCTCGACTGGGAGCAAGGCAGAATCACGCTGGAAACGGACAAGGGCAGTAAGTCTTCGCGCCTGCCGGCCGGCACGCAGGATCTGATGAGTTTCATGTATCAGTTCATGTATGTGCCGCCCTTGCGCGAGATGCTGCTCAATATCACCAATGGCAAGCGGCTGAAGGCCTACAGTTACAGTTTCGTCGGCGAAGAGGATTTGTCGACTAAAATGGGCGTGATGCGTGTCATGCATATTGAGAATATCAATGATGATGGCGATGAAAAAACCGAACTTTGGCTTGCGTTGGAATACAACTACCTGCCAGTGAAAATACGTAAAACAGAAGAGGATGGCAGTGTGATCGAGCAAGTGATAACCAGTATCAATACAGAGCTTTTGCAATGAGTAGAGTCGATCCCAATCTGATGCGCCTGGCCGGCATGGCTCTGGCCGATGTGCTGAACAACCCGGGCCCGGCAGATGCCAAACTTGGTGCATTCTTCCGCAGCAATCGCGAACTGGGCAACAAGGAGAGAGCCTTTGTCGCCGAATCGGTCTATGGCGTTCTGCGCCGCAGGGCCTTGCTCACGCATCTGGCTGGCAGCGAAGACCCACG
>JAEWTK010000139.1 GCA_023459535.1 Pseudomonadota bacterium | reverse complement strand
ACCACATGTCGCGCACGGCCAGCGCCGTCTGCATGACCTTGGCGGCGACACGGCCTGCGAACTCGTCCTGATAAAAGCTCATGCTCTGACCCAGCATCAGCCGGTGGAAATTCCAACGGAGGCGCATGGGGAAATTGCCAGCAAGGCCCTGGTGCTTGATGAAACTCTGCAAACCGATAAGGATGGGGCTCAACAGCAGAATGGTGGCCAGCAGCAACAGCTTATGCCCTTCCTGCTCCCACAGCAGCGCCGGAGGAATCTCCGTCAGCCAGTCAACAATCCTGCCCATCATGGCGAACAGCAACGCCTCGAACGCGCCTATCCCTGCCGTCAACAGCGTCATCAGGGCCAGATGCACGCGCAAGCCCTGCGTACCGGCCCAGACGAATGCCCAGAAACTGCCGGGCGGCGCTTTCAGTGCTGTTTCCGGAAAGGGGTAAAGCAGTTTTTCAAACCAGCGGTACATAAAACGGCTTCGTGAGGTTGATGAATGGCCTATTTTCGCTCAAGCCGAGACTTCCTGCGAATATCCCGCAGCTTTATTTACTGCAGAAGGTTGAGCCCGAGGCCTTAGTTTGGCAACATAGCAGCTTGCAAATCTTGTGGACACGTCATGTCTCCGTTGTTACGAACCAGTTCTCTGATCCCTCTGTTATTCGCACTGAGCGCCTGCAGCAGTGTCGACAAATACAACCCGTTCAGTGAGGAAAAGGCGCCAGAAGCCTACAAACCGGCCAACGCCACGGAATATCTGTGCGAAGGCAACAAGCGTTTCTTCGTCAGGACGCTGACCAAAGAAAACGCCCTCTGGCTCATCTACCCGGATCGCGAAGTCAGACTGGAAGCCGCCAGCGAAGGCAGTAGCCGCTACACCAACGGCGTTGCCGTGCTCGAAATCGGCGCCGAAGAGGCCAGCCTGAGCGACGGACCGAACATCAATTACAGCGCCTGCAAGACCGTCGGCACGACCCGATAAACCCTATCCGTAACGCCATCCGTCGTCAAAACCCGACGAATAGCACGGTGTTTTACCGTCCTTTATCGGCAAGAAATCCATAAACAAATGATTTAATTCGATTTAATTCATCTGGCCCGTTTATTGCAGACTCCTGTGCATGGACTCGGGAATCGAGTTCGCTTTTCAAAACATTATCAGGAGAGCAAATGAATACAGCCAGAAAAATCATGACAAGTCTGTTGCTTGTCAGTGTCTTGAGCGGTTGTGCCGGCATGTCCAAACGTCAGCAGAATGCTGCCACCGGCGCTGCCATTGGCGGCGTGGCCGGTGCGGTTCTGACAGGCGGCAGTTCGCTGGGCACGGTCGGCGGCGCCGCCATCGGTGGCGTCATCGGCCACGGGGTGGACGGTCTCAGCAAATAAACCGTCGTCATTTTGCGACATTGCAAGCCCATGATGCAAAAGGGAAGCGGGTAACCCGCTTCCCTTTTGTCACTTTTCGGCGACTGCGCGGGAATCAACGCTCCACACGTTCAATACCCAACAACTTGAGGATGTATTTTTCATAGATGGGTTCGGAATTGCCGCGTTTCATCTTGTAGATGAAATATTTCTCGAAGGCGATTTTGGCCAGATGTACCCACTTGCCTTTGCTGTACCAGTTCAGATTGCGTGGCGGGATCTGTGGCAGCGCAACGAACACCGCACCGGTATTGCCCATATCGGCAAGACAGATGGCATTCCAGGTTGCCTTGCTTTCTGCGGGTTTGCCCGCCAGTTCGGCCAGGATGTTGTCGACGATGGCCGTCACCATAGTCTCGATCATGTAGCCGGTCTTGGGCGCACCGGTCGGTACCGGCGTCGCTTCCACCGGCGGAATGGCGACGCAGACGCCGGCCGAATAGATGTTGGGATATTTCACGCTGCGCTGATGCTCGTCGATAATGACGAATCCGCGCGGATTGCACAGGCCCTCGACCGCCGCCACCGCATCCACTCCCTTGAATGAAGGCAGCATCATGCTGTACTTGAACGGCAGTTCGTGTTCCTTTTTCGGCTGCCCCTCATCATCCATTTCAGTCACGTACATCTTGCCGGCTTCGACTTTGGTGACCTTGGCATTGGTGATCCATTTGATGTCGTTGTGGCGAAAATCGCTCTCCAGCATGGATTTGGAGTCGCCGACGCCGCCCAGCCCCATGTGGCCGATATAGGGTTCACTGGTGACAAAGGTCATCGGCACCTTGTTACGCAATTTACGCTTGCGCAGATCGCGGTTGACGATAAAGGCGAACTCATAGGCCGGACCGAAACAGGAAGCACCGGCCATGGCGCCGATGATGACCGGTCCCGGCTCCTGCAACAGATCCTGGTAATGGCTCCAGGCCTGCTCGGCATGATCGACGTTGCAGATGGAGCGGGTATGGCCTTCCGGACCGGCGCCCGGCACTTCGTCGAAGGCCAGTTTGGGGCCCGTGGTAATGACCAGATAATCGTACGGCAAGGTACTGTCATCGGCCAGATGCAGGATGTTGTTGTCCGCATCGATGCGCTGCACGCGCTGTGCGACGAAATTGATGCCCTTCCGCTCCAGATATGGCTTGATCTGGAACGTGATGTCCTTGCGTTTGCGCCAGCCTACAGCCAGCCACGGATTGGAGGGAACGAACTGAAAATAGTCGACCGCATTCACCACGGTCACCTGATGCGATGCGTCCAGCTTTGCCCTTAATTCGTAAGCGGCCGGCATGCCGCCAGTCCCTGCTCCCATGATGACGATATGAGCCATTTCGTTTCCTTTCCTCCAAGCGCCTGCCGGCTAGTTTCCTGCCAGCATGTCGCGGTTAAAAACAGTCAACACACTCTCGTCCAGCTTTCCGGCCAAAGCGGCCAACCGGATCTGGTTCAATACCTGATTCACCTTCGCTTGCGTCAACGCCAGTTCGGCACTGGCGACATCGTTCTCCGCATTGATCACATCCAGCGTGGTACGGTCGCCAACCTGATGACCCAGCGTCGTCGCGTCTAGCCGCAAGCGACTCGCCGCAAGCGCCTGTGTCAGCGCTTGTACGCGGCCGCTGCCGGCCTTCAGGTTAAGCCAGGTAGCACGTATCGACTGTGCCACCTGTTGCCTTGCCAGCGCCATCTCGGCATCGGCCTTGTCCGCCAGACGCAAGGCTTCCTCCTCGCGGGCGCTGCGATAACCGCCGGTAAACAGCGGCACCGAAACCTGCAGGCCGACCATGCCGCTGGTCTGCGCATTGCTGGCCGAGCCGAAATCGCCGCTACCGCTAATGTAATCGCGGCCGGCCTGCGCTATTGCATCCAGTTTCACCGAGGATTCCAGCGTGAACTTGCGGGCTTCCTGGCGCGCCAGATCGCCAGCGATGGCTTTCATGCGAATATCAAAGTTACCGCTTTCCGCCTCGCTGATCCACTGCTCCACCGGGGTTTGCATCAATTCTTCGCTGACCCTTTGCGGCAGCAGGGCAAACAATTGTTCAGGGGAAAGCCCAGTGGTATCGGCCAGGATGTTTTTCCTGGTTTCGACTTCCATCTCCGCATACAGCACCTGGGCCTGTATCGATGCCAGCCGCGCCTCGGATTCATGGGTATCGGTGATCGGCGTGGCGCCCAGCTGGAAGCGGTCGCGCATTTCGACTGCCAGCTTCTCCATCGCCTGCTGCTGCTGTTGCAGCACGCGCAACGATTCCTGTGCTAGCGCAAGATCGAAGTATCGCTCGGCCACACGCTGCATCAGCGATTGCCTGGCCGCGTTCCATTCAAGATCGGACTGATCGGCCGACATCAGCAACTGCTGCTGTTCGGCACGGCGCTTGGGGTCATACAAGGGCTGGGTCGCCGTCAGCGCCCAGTTATGTGTTGTTCCACTATTGACCGAAGTACTGAAGGCGATGTCCTCGGACTGGCCAAAGCCGGGACCGGCGAAGTAGGCGCCCCGCGTATCGGTATTATCGCGCCCGTAACCGGCACCGGCATTGAGCACCACATTCGGCCGCCAGAGGGCTGCCGCCTGTTTCTGCCGCGGGGCGACAACGCCATGACCAGCCTCGGCCACGGCATACCCGCGGTCATTGCCGATCGCGCCCTGCCAGGCTTCCATCAGGTCGATCGCTTGCGCGGACGAGGCATGGAACCCCATCAGCAGGCAAGCGCTTATGGTAACGGCTCGAATACCCATTATCTCAGTCACCTAGTTACCGGCTTGAAAACCCAGCTTGCGCATGATGTTTTCCATCAGGCACCAGCGGGTAAAACCGCTTTGCAGCAGATTGGCACCAATAAACAGGGTGAATGCCAGCCACCATTCGCTGACAAAGATCGGACTGGACGGGGCACCAAGCGCCACGCTCAACAGTATGAAAACACCGGCGATAACACGGACGATTTGCCATGAACTCATGTTTATTTCTCCTTTTTACACATCATGAAATAGCCTGCAGACGGTTTCTGTAGGCCACGTAATACAGCATGGGGATCACCACCAGCGTCAGGATGGTGGAGACCAGGATACCGAAGATCAGCGCGATCGCCAGCCCGTTGAAGATCGGGTCATCGAGGATGAACAGCGCACCGAGCATGGCCGCCAGCGCGGTGAGCACGATGGGCTGAGCGCGCGTGATGGCGGACTGCACGATGGCGCGCTCGAACGGCATGCCTTCGCGCACCTGCAGGTTGATGAAATCGACCAGCAGGATGGAGTTACGCACGATGATACCGGCCAGCGCGATCATGCCGATCATGCTGGTCGCCGTGAACTGCGCACCAAACAGCGCGTGACCCGGCATGACCCCAATGATGGTGAGCGGAATCGGCGCCATAATGATGAGCGGCGTCAGGTAGGAACCGAATTGCGCCACCACCAGCAGATAGATGAGGATCAGGCCGACGGCATAGGCGGCACCCATGTCGCGGAAGGTCTCGTAGGTGATCTGCCACTCGCCGTCCCACTTGATGGCGTAATGCCGGTAGGTGTCATTCGGCTGACGGATGAAATACTCCTCGAGCGGCTGGCCATTGGGCGCGATCAGTTTGTGGATATCGCTACGCATGGCGAACATGCCGTAGAGTGGACTGTCCAGCTTGCCGGCCATGTCGCCGACCACCATGGTCAGCGGCAGCAGATCCTTGTGGAAGATCGGTTCCTGCCTTATGGTAGGCGTGACATCCACCAGTTCGCGGATCGGCACCAGCCGGCCGGCGGCGGAACGCACCGTGAGCTGCAGCAGGCTGTCGAACTCGCCGTGGCGTTCCGGCGGTAGCAACATCTGGATCGCCGTCGGATATTTGCTCTGGTCGTGCAGATAGGTGATCTCCTCGCCATTCAGACCGGCCCGCAGCGTGGTGACGACCGCCTCCTGCGAGATACCGAGCAGCCCTGCCTTTCGCCGGTCCACGGTGAGATTCAGTTTGGGCGCCTCGACGATAGTGCTGTCGTCGACATCGACCACATAATCGGTCTGTTCGAACACGGCACGCACCGCTTTCGCCACCTGATGACGGCCTGCGGCCTCCGGACCGTAGATCTCGGCGACGATAGGCGACAACACCGGCGGTCCCGGCGGCACTTCCACGACTTTGACGTTGGCCCCGAAGCGACGGCCGATTTCCTGCAGAGCCGGACGTACACGGGCGGCGATGACATGGCTCTGGTCCTTGCGTTCATGCTTGTCGACCAGATTGACCTGCAGATCACCGACTTCGCCGCCGGCGCGCAGATAATACTGACGCACCAGACCGTTGAAATTGATCGGCGCCGCAGTACCGGCATAAGCCTGATAGTGGGTCACCTCGGGCACCGTCGCCAGATGGGCGCCCAGTTCACGCAGCACGGCGGCAGTTTTTTCCACCGGTGTGCCAGCCGGCATGTCGACCACCACCTGGAACTCGGATTTGTTGTCGAATGGCAGCATCTTCAGATGCACCAGCCCGAACACCGGCAGCAGCACCGATAGCAGAATCAGCACGGCAACACCCAGCGCCAGCAGTTTGCGGTTACGAGCACCGCGGTCGGCATCCAGCAGCGGAGTGAACACTCGCTCAAAGAGGCGCGTGATGCCAGCGATGATCTTCGTCTGCCCGGCCACCTCATGATGGTTGGATTTCAGCCATAGTCGCGCCAGCCATGGGGTCACCACGAAAGCCACCGCCAGTGACAGCACCATGCCCATGCTGGCATTGATCGGGATCGGGCTCATGTAGGGGCCCATCAAGCCGGTGACAAAGGCCATGGGCAGCAACGCGGCGATGACCGTCAGCGTCGCCAGAATGGTCGGGCCGCCGACCTCATCCACGGCACCGGGTATCAGTTGCAGCAGAGTCTTTTCCGGATGCAGCTTCTGATGCCGGTGAATGTTCTCGACGACGACAATGGCGTCATCGACCAGAATGCCGATGGAGAAGATCAACGCGAACAGGGAGACGCGATTCAGCGTGAAGCCCCAGGCCCAGGAGGCAAACAGCGTTGCCGTCAACGTCAGGATCACGGCTACACCTACAATGGCGGCCTCGCGCCGGCCCAGTGCGATGAACACCAACGCCACGACAGAGGCCGTAGCGAACAGCAGCTTGGTAATCAGTTTCTTCGCCTTGTCATTGGCGGTTTCGCCATAATTGCGCGTCTCCACCACCTGTACATCGTCCGGGATGACAGTGTTGCGCAGCACTTCCATGCGCTGTTTCAAGGCATTGGCGACATCGATGGCATTCTCGCCGGCCTTTTTGGTGACACTGACGGTGACGGCGGGATATTCACGCGCGTCTTCGCCGGCCTGGCCGAACCAGACATAACTGGCTGCCGGCAGCGGGCCATCCACCACCTCGGCGACTTCCCTGAGGAATACCGGTTTGGCGTTATGCACCCCTACGATCAGCTCACCGACCTGCTGCGCATTGCCGAGGAAATCACCGGCGACGATCTCCACGCGCTGATTGCCGGAGAGCAGGTCACCCAGCGGCATGCCCATGTTGGCCGAAGCGAGGGCATTGCGCAGATCGGCTACCGTCACGCCGGCACTGGCCATGCGCTCCGGACTGATCAGTACCTGCACGGCACGACCGGCGCCACCTACCGTCGCCACTTCGCGCGTACCGGCCACATGCTTGAGTTCGGCTTCTATACTGTGCGCCAGACGGTTGAGCGTATCGCTGCCGACATCTTCGCGCTCGCTGTAGAGCGTGAAAGTGACGATCGGCACATCGTCGATACCCTTGGGTTTGATGATGGGTTCCAGCACGCCAAGGTTGGCCGGCAGCCAGTCGGCATTGCTGCGCAATGTATCGTGCAGACGCACCAGCGCCTCGTTGCGCGGCACGCCAACTTCGAACTGCACGGTGATGACAGCGACACCGGAGCGTGAAACTGACATGACATGCTCCACGCCCTGCATCTGCGACAGCACCTGCTCGGCGGGGATGGCCACCATCTGCTCGACATCCGGAATGGCGGCGCCGGGGAACGGAATAATGACGCTGGCCATGGTGACATCGATCTGCGGCTCTTCCTCGCGCGGCGTCAC
>JAEWTK010000138.1 GCA_023459535.1 Pseudomonadota bacterium | reverse complement strand
GGGCAAGCTGGTGCAATTCATGTCGCATGTGATTTGTGAGTGCTCGACCATGGCGCGCATTGACCCGCAACATCTGGCCTGGACGCTGGAGAATCTGGCTGCCGGCAATGTCGTCAATCAGATCAAGGTGCCGGAGGCTGAGGCAAAACTCGCCAAGCTGGCGCTGGACCGTATGCTGGCTGTATCCTGATCTAGTCTGACTGCGTATGCACAGCACCCTGCGCATTGCCACATTTAACATCCACAAGGGCGTGACCAGTTTCAACGCCCGTTTTGCCTTACATGACCAGCGTGACCTGATACGCCAGCTGCATGCGGACATCGTCTTTTTGCAGGAGGTGCAGGATGTGCATCAGACGCGTAGCCGGCGTTTCAAGCACTGGCCGATGGAGGGGCAGGCCGAGTTCCTGGCCGATTCGGTCTGGTCCGACTATGCCTACGGCAAGAATTCGGTCTATCCGGCCGGCCATCATGGCAATGTCCTGCTGTCCAAGTTTCCCATCATCAAGACCGAAAATATCGATATCTCGGCGCACCATACCGAGCAGCGGGGTATGTTGCACGCCGAAGTTGCGGTTCCCGGCTGGCAGGAGCCGCTGCATTGCATCTGTGTGCATCTGGGCTTGTTTGCCAGTTGGCGCCGCAAGCAGGTGCATCTGTTGCGCGAACGGATCGATGTCGCCGTACCTCCTGAGGCGCCACTGATCATCGCCGGTGATTTCAACGATTGGGGCATGAGCGCCGGCAGAATTCTGACCGAAGGCCTGCATCTGCGTGAAGTCTTCGAGCATCACCAGGGCAAGGCGGCGCGCAGTTTCCCATCCGTGTTGCCCTTCTTCCGGCTGGACCGTATCTATGAGCGCGGTTTCAACGTGCAGCATGTGCAGGTGCATGCCGGGCCGAAGTTCGCGCAGGTATCCGATCATGCGGCCCTGAGCGCCACACTCGTCAAGCGATGACCCATTTCACCGATGCCAATCAGGTTGTGCTGTTGCGAAACGGCGCGGAATATTTTCCGGCGCTGGAAGCGGCGATCAATGCGGCACGCCATGAAATCTATCTGGAAACCTACATTTATGAGACCGATGCCACGGGTTTAAGCATCGGTGAAGCACTGAAGCGCGCAGTCGGCCGCGGCGTGCATGTCTATGTGCTGCTCGATGGATTCGGCTGCAAGGACATGCCGGGCGCTTATGTCAAGGAACTGGAGCAGGCTGGGGTCAACCTGATGGTTTATCGGCCCAAGATATCGCCGTGGACCCTCAAGCGCAGCCGGCTCAGACGATTGCACCGCAAACTGGTCGTGGTCGATGGCAAGGTAGCCTTTGTCGGTGGTATCAATATCATCGACGATTTCAATGTGCCGAATCACGACCCGCCACGAATCGATTATGCCGTGAGGATAGAGGGCGAGTTGCTACCGCAGATACGCACCAGTGCACGCAAGTTATGGCGGCGTATTGCCTGGTCACATTTGCGGCGGGTGGATGCCAGAACCTTGCCGGAAGCAAGATTGGCGACGGTTGGCAACGTGAAAGCCGCATTTGTCGTGCGCGACAACCTGTTCCATCGGCGCGATATCGAGCAGAGTTATCTCTCTGCCATCAAGCGAGCAAAAACCGAGATCCTGATTGCCAATGCCTATTTTGTTCCAGGCCTGAATTTCCGCAAGGCACTGATCGCGGCAGCCAGGCGCGGCGTGCGTGTACGTCTGCTATTGCAGGGCAAGAAGGAATATTTCCTCATGTTTGCCACGCATTACTTTTACTCGGATTTTCTGGAGGCAGGTATCCAGATCTACGAATATCGCAAGAGCTTCATGCACAGCAAAGTGGCCGTCATTGACCATGAATGGGCCACGGTCGGTTCTTCCAATATCGATACGTTCAGCCTGCTTCTTTCACGTGAAGCCAACATCGTCGTGCTAAACAAACCCTTCGCGCAAGAATTGAGATCCGATATCGAGCATTCAATTGTCGATGGCGCACATGAAATCCGTGTTGAAGACTGGATACGCGGTAATTATTTGAAACGAATGCTTTCCGCGCTGGTCTATTTTGTCGTGCGTATGGTGACAGGTCTTGCTGTACAGCCGGATAAACATTAGGAAGCATTGATTAAATGGCTACGCGGCTGCGTTCCGGGCGCTTGATGGACATGACCCTTGCGGTTGCACTTCATCCCGCTCGCTCATTTAATCAGCGCTTACTTAAAGATTGGTATTCGTCAGCGATAGAATCGGCAAGTCCGGTTTGCCGCAGGCGAAGCTAGCTTCTATAATCGCGTAGTTTACAAGTTGTGCTGGTGTAGCTCAGTTGGTAGAGCAACGCACTCGTAACGCGTAGGTCGTAGGTTCGATTCCTATCACCAGCACCAAAGAAATTTCAACCCAACCGTTTGCAGATAGGACTCCCTTGAAAACCCTGACCCTGACATTTTCCAGCCTGGCCCTGCTGTTGGCGCTGATACAACCCCTGAATGCCGCTACCCTGGATGATGCCAAGGCGGCCGCCAAACTCGCTGATTTCAAAACTGCCGCAAGTATTTACGAGCCCTTGGCTGAGCAGGGTGATGTGACTGCCCAGTACGAACTGGGTATCCTCTATTACCGCGGTATGGGCGTCGAGCAAAGTTACGAACAAGCGGCGAAGTGGCATCGCAAGGCGGCAGAGCAGGGTCATGTCGATGCGCAGTACAGCATCGGTGCCATGCATTTCAATCGCGATATTCCGACCGAGGATTACCGTGAAGCCGCCAACTGGTATTTGAAGGCGGCGGAACAAGGCCATGCCAAGGCGCAATTGAATGTCGGCATCCTCTATTTCCGTGGCGATATTCTCGAGCAGAACCTTGAAGAGGCGGTGAAGTGGTACCTGAAAGCCGCCGAACAAGGCAACGCCGAAGCGCAGTTTAACCTGGGCAATATGTATACCCGTGGACTGGGTGTGGAAGAGGACCTGGTACGCGGCACCATGTGGGTGCTGGTCTCAATCGAGAATCCGGATGTGGGTAAGCGCATTATCAGCAAGACCAAGGTGGCCAATTTCAACGGTAGCAAGATGACGGAAGAACAACGTCAGCAGACCAGAACGATGGCCAATGAATGCAAGGCCAAGCAATACAAAGGCTGTTAAGCGACTCTAGCAGTCAACACGAAGCTGGATTTCTTCAAAGAAATCCAGCTTTTTTTCGCGCCGGATTTTCTTCAATTGCGCCTCGGCTACCGAGGCGGTCGAGCGGTCGGGATAGGTTCTGGAAGCGAGTATGCGTAGCGGGGGATTGGCGCGCGTGTATTTCGCGCCGAGGCCGGACTGATGGGCGCGAAAGCGCGCCTCCACATCGGTCGTCATGCCGGCGTAGTAGCTGCCGCCTTCACATTCCAGCAAGTACAAATACCACGGCATTTATATCGATTAGATCAATCCGCAATCAAGGGGCAGTAAATCAGTAGTCTGCGCTACGTCCGGTTGAGTAACCGTAAGCATCGTTCTGCCATTCGCCGCAACGGTCGCACCTGTGATCCTGCATGGTTTTACACAAGGTCAGGTGATCGTGTCCACAGAAACGGCAGGTGTGTGCAGGGTTGGCCGTGGACTTGGCGTGTGTCTCGTGATGCTCCTGCGCGACGCGCGTGCTACCCAAACCATATTTGTTGTCCATGAAAGTCTCCTGCAAGACAGGCTTACTGCTCTATCTTAATCTCCCGAAGCAAGATAGCAATCAGTTTTTTGTATGAATTCGCTGGTATGGATTGATTATGATGCGCATTCCGGCGTTCTGGTGGCTGACTCGTCCGCCCATTGCAGAATCTGCCGGATCGCCTGACTGCTGGCGCTATCCAGAGCGGCAACCCCGCCCTTGCTGTCCGCACTGGGTGCAGTAGCGCTGGTTTGTATTGTATGGCTGTAGAGGTTGCGGCGTGGCTGTTTTGCGTAGAGTGTGGCGTGCAGGCTGACGACTCCGCTGCTGGTGTCCGGGCTGGCGAACACCTGATCGAATACTTCGATTTCAAGTTGCAAGGCGCACCGCCCCTGCTTTGCTGCATTCGTCATGCTGCGCATCTTGGATTCAAGCAGTGCTGCCGGTGAACTGGACCAGCGACTTTGCGCGTAGCTGTGGACTTGCGCAGGATTCTGGTAATCGAGACGGTAACGCATGCGTCGGTGGTCAACTGCGTCGACCGCCGTGATGCGGCCGATGTCTACCAGAGTGTCGATCTTGTCTGTCTGGTTTGCCAGACCAAAGTCGTAGATTGCACTTTCCGGGCCTGGCCGGTTTGTTCCAAGGCAGGCGGTCAGCAGGCTGATCAGGCTAATGTACAAAAGATAACGCATATCGTGGGCCTCTCAGGGGTTCATGTCGGACTGAAAACCGTTTTCGCCGGGTCCTGGTCTGGCCGGCGGCTTGCCGAGCAGCAGGCTTTGCGGATGTTGCTCCAGGCTATCGAGTAGCTCGCTGAACTGTGTCAGGTCGCGGTTCAGGTGCCCTGTCAGTTCATGTATGCGCGGCAATGTTTCATCATTGAGCGTATGGCTCAGTTGCCGACTGTCCTTTCCAATTTCCTGCGTCATGCGGCGGAACTCCCGCGCGGTTTCGTTCAATTCATTTAGCAGAGGATGGGCGGCATCGGCTGTCTTTTGCATGCTGCTTAGTGTCTCGCTCAGCATGACCTGGTTCTGTTCGGAAGCCATGTTGCCCATGCGCTCGAAAGTGGTCGATGCGGTGCTCAGGAGAGGCTCCAGCTTTCTGGAGGCCAGTTCAAGATTGGTCAGCGTCTGATGGAGCTTTTCGTGATCCACGCTATTCAAGAGTTGATTGGCCGTGTTGGCCAGAGCGTTACTGCTTTCCAGTAGCGTTTCGATCTGCGTCACGAGTTGCGGGCCATCATCCAGCAGTTTGTCCATCATTGAGGCTCGCAGCGGGATTTCTCCGCCTTCGGCGAGCAAGGGTACGCTGCTGTCATCCGTATCGTCGAGGTCGATGAAGGCAAGTCCGGTCACCCCCTGCATGCGCAGTTCGGCATGGCTCTGCTCACTCAGGCGCAGTTCTTCGATGACGCGGATGTCGATGCGGATGACGTTTCTGACTGTTTGGTCCAGATGGATAGCGGTCACCTTGCCGACATTGACGCCGCGATATCTCACTGTCGATTCAACACTGAGTCCGGTGACCGGCAGGCTGGAGACGACGGTGTAGTTGGCGTTCTGCCTGTGGTCGCCGCTCAGCCACCAGAAGGAAAGCAGCAGGGCGAGGCCGAGCAGCAGTGTGAACAGTCCGACAGCGATAGCGTAGGTGCGATTTTCCATGTGTCTATTGTGCCCTTTCCATGCGCGCGCTGATATCGTGGAAGAAATTATTGACGAAGGGATGGTCGACCGTGCCCAGTTCGCTCAGCGCGCAGTCGGCGACGATCCGCTTATCGGCTAGTACCGCGACTCGATCCGCCATCTGCGCCAGCGTGTCGAGATCGTGCGTGACGAACAGCACAGTGAGGCCAAGTGTGTGTTTCAGCTGCTTGATCAATTCGATAAATTTCTTGCTGCGGTCGGGATCCAGTCCGGCGGTCGGCTCGTCCAGCACCAGCAGTTCCGGCTCCAGTGCCAAAGCCCGTGCCAGGCCGACGCGCTTGATCATGCCGCCGGACAATTGTGCCGGTAGCAACAGGCCGTGCTTGGGTTCCAGTTCAACCAATGACAGTTTGTGCATGACGAGTCGGCAGATGGTTTCCTCGTCAAACTGTTTGAGTTCGCGCAAGGGGAAGGCAATGTTGTCGTAGACGGAGAGCGCGGAGAACAGGGCGCCCTGCTGGAACAGCATGCCGAGACGGTTCATCAGCCGTTGCTGCTTGAGGCGGTCGACCTCATTCAGGTTTTCGCCGAACAGGAAGATTTCTCCTCTGGTTGGCACCGTCAGCCCGACAATGTGGCGTAGCAGCGTGGTTTTGCCGCTGCCGGAACCGCCGACCAGCGCGACGATCTGCCCGGCGCGCACCTGCAGATTCAGATTCTCATGTACCACATTGTCGTCGAACACGGTCCATACCTGGCGCGCCTCGCAGACGATGTTGTCGCGCTCGGATATCGGCGTGCTCATATGCCGATACCTCGGGTCAAGATGGCGAACTGCGCGTCGATCAGAATGACGGCGGTGATGGCAGTGACCACCGAGCTGGTGGTGCTCATGCTCAGGCTCTCCGTGTTGGGTTTGACGCGTAGGCCGAAATGGCAGGCGATGAGGGTGACGACAAAGCCGAACAGCAGACCCTTGATCAGACTCAAAGTCAGATTGACCGGTTGCACCACGGTCGGCAGATATTCGAAAAAGAAGTGGAAACTGATGCCAAGTTCGATATTGGCCGACATTGCGCCACCCAGCAGGCTCCAGGCCGAGGTCCATAATACGAGGAACGGCGCGACAAAAGTGAGTCCAAGCACTTTGGGCAGCACCACGCGCAATATGCGCGAGATGCCCATGGTGGTCAGCGCGTCGATCTCCTCGGTGACGCGCATGACGCCGATCTGCGCGGTCATGGCAGAGCCGGAACGGCCGGCAACCAGCACCGCCATCAGCATCGGACCCAGTTCGCGGATAACGCCGAGGCCGAGGATGTTGACGATGAAAATGTCGGCGCCGAAGGCGCGCAGTTGTTTGGACATCAGATAACCCAGCGCAATGCCGATCATAAAACCGAGCAGGGCGCTGATCGGCAGTGCCGTGACCCCGCTTTTGTAGATATTGGCGCTGAACTCGCGTAGCGGAAACTCCCTTGGCCGTCGCAGGACATAGAGGATTTCCATGAACAGCAAACCGAGCAGTTGTATGAAGTCGCGCAGGTGCGCCATGAATTCGAAAGTCATCTTGCCGAGGTTGGCAACCGGCCCAATCAGGTCCGGTTGTTTGCGCACGCGGATGGAGGTGTCGAGGCGGCCCAGCATGTCGAACACGGCACGCTGTTCGTCGGTGAGGCTGATGCGGTTGTCGACTTTCGCGCCCCAGCCTGCCCACAGGACAGCGGCAGCTGCCGTATCGAGCTGTTCGACCTGTTGCAGGTCCCAGCTGGTAAAAGGGTCGGAGAAGTAGGGTGCCAGTGAGGTTTTCAGGGCGGCGAAATCGTTTTCCAGCGAGCGCAACGACCATTGGCCGAGCAGCCGTATGTGCGGGCGGCCCTGTTGGTCCAGTTCGATGTGAAAACTTGCTGCCGCCATCCGTCTCCCCTTTCCGGTCGATTATACGCAGTGCTTTTGCTTTAGGACAACCGCCCGCCGAGGCGCGGTATAATCCAAGCTATTCTATTAAAACGACATTCGAAACTATTTTGGAGAAATCGGCAGCATGAAAAGCTATCGCAAGGAACTCTGGTTCAATGCACCGGCCCGCATGGCCTTCATCAACATTACCGGCGAAGTGGAGCAGTGCTTGCATGAGTCCGGCGTCAAGGAAGGTTTTGTGCTGGTCAATGCCATGCACATCACGGCTAGCGTGTTCATCAACGATGATGAATCCGGTCTGCATCACGATTACGGCGTCTGGCTGGAAAAGCTGGCGCCGCACGAGCCGGTGAGTGGCTATCACCATAACCGTACCGGCGAGGACAACGCCGATGCCCACATGAAGCGGCAAGTCATGGGGCGTGAGGTGGTCGTCGCCATTACCAATGGCCGGCTGGATTTTGGTCCGTGGGAACAGATCTTCTACGGCGAGTTTGACGGCCGTCGCAAGAAGCGCGTGCTGGTAAAGATTATTGGTGAATAAATAGTGATGAAAATACCTGAATTACTCGCCCCGGCTGGGGATTTGGATCGTATGCGTACAGCGTTTGATTATGGCGCCGATGCCGTCTATGCCGGCCAGCCGCGCTATAGTCTGCGTGTGCGCAACAATGGTTTTGGCATGGCCGAACTGGCGGAAGGTATCAACGAGGCGCATCAGCGCGGCAAAAAATTCTTTGTGGCGAGCAATATTGCGCCGCACAATAGCAAGGTCAAAACCTATATGGCGGACATGGAACCGGTCATCGCCATGCAGCCTGACGCACTGATCATGTCGGACCCCGGTCTTATCATGATGGTGCGCGAGAAATGGCCGGAGATGCCGGTGCACCTGTCGGTGCAGGCCAATACCGTCAATTACGCTACTGTAAAATTCTGGCAGCATCTCGGTCTGTCGCGCGTCATCCTGTCGCGTGAACTGTCCTTGGATGAGATCGAGGAGATTCGTCAGCAATGTCCGGATATGGAACTCGAAGTCTTCGTTCATGGCGCACTTTGCATCGCCTATTCCGGCCGTTGCCTGCTTTCGGGTTACTTCAATCACCGCGACCCGAATCAGGGCAGCTGCACCAACTCCTGTCGCTGGGATTACAAGGTGCATGATGCGTCCGAAGACCCTGCCGGCGTGATCCGTCTCAATGAGTTCGATTTCAAGGCGGAGATGGGAAAATCCAGCCTGTCGGAATGCGGCAGCATGGTGCGTCACCCTGAGGCGGACAAGGTTTACCTGATCGAGGAAAAAGGCCGCCCGGGAGAACTGCTGCCGATCATGGAGGACGAGCACGGCACTTACATTATGAACAGTAAGGACCTGCGCGCGATCGAGCATGTGGAGCGCCTGATGAAGATCGGTGTCGATTCGTTGAAGATCGAGGGGCGTACCAAGTCGCGCTACTACGTGGCGCGGACCTGCCAGACTTATCGCAAGGCGGTGGATGATGCACTGGCCGGCCGGCCGTTTGACCTTAGCCTGCTCGGCGAACTGGAGAATCTGGCGAACCGTGGTTATACCGACGGTTTCTATCAACGGCACCATACGATTGACCATCAGAACTACATGCAAGGCCACTCAAAGTCCAATCTCAGCCTCTACGTGGGCGATATTGTTGGCTATGATGCAGAACACGGATTGGCTGATATCGCAGTCAAAAATCGCTTCGCGCTGGGTGACCGTTTGCAGATCATTCAGCCGGAGGGCAATCGCGAGATTCTGGTGGAGTCACTGTTTGACAAGAAAGGCCAGCCGGTGAGCGAGGCGGCTGGTAGCGGTATCTTCGTCCGTATGCCGGTGGCGGCAGGCAATTTTCATAACGCCATGGTGGCGCGTTATTTGTAAATGGATCGTTATTCGGGTGATCGCCTGGCTTGGGTTGATTTAGCCGGCGATCACCGGATCGGGGTCAGCTGAAGAATCATTGTCCCTGAATGTAGCTTTCCAGTTGCTGAATCAGAAACTGCTGATAGGCAATGGTTTCCTTCACCAGGTCGCCGATGGAAAGTATGCCGATTACCTGGTCATTCTCAACGACAGGCAAGTGACGGATGCGTTTGCCAGACATCAGCTCCATGCATTCATCTACCAGCTGCTCTGGAGTGACCGTGATGACGGTGGTAGACATGATCTCCGAAATTTTGGTCGTTCTTGAGGTTTTGCCTTTCAGCGCAACTTCTCGTGCGTAATCACGTTCTGAAAAGATGCCGGCGAGGCGGCCGCTGCCATCAAGCACGACCAGTGCGCCGATATGCTTTTCTGCCATGATCGTCAAAGCATCGAAAACATTGGTCTCAGGTGTAACAGAAAGCGTCTCATAGCCCTTGGCGTCAAGCAGTTGTCTAACGGTTTTCATATGCTCCTCCGTTTTGTGTCTTTTTATGGCAGTGCTTGTTATGGCAATGCTTGTTGAAAATATACACCTGTTTTAACAGCGACTAAAATTCATGTTGCTTGACATAGTTAGTTAGCTAACTATAATACAGCTAATCATGTTGCAACTTCGTGACCTTCCAACCAAAGAGACGCTGAA
>JAEWTK010000137.1 GCA_023459535.1 Pseudomonadota bacterium | reverse complement strand
ACCGCATTCCTTGCCGGGGCAGGTCTCGTCGGTATCGGCGAAGGAAGGTGTGGTGCGGTAGGGGAGCTGGCAAGACTGTAATAATGTTTTCCAACCGTGCAGATGCAAACCAACGGTGTCGATCGGCAGCAGGGTTGAGCGAATCAGTGCGGTGATGGTCTGCGCATCTGCTCCCGGTCGCAGGTAATACACCGGGTTCAGTAGATGCAGCATGGGGATCTGTGGATGCCGCGCACGGAAGTCGCGCATGGCCTGCAGGTTTTCTTCGTCGAGCGACCAGCCTTCCCAGTCCACGGTCAGGTAAACGGTGATGCTGGTTTCCTCGGCACTGGCGGCCGGAGCTGCCGGCAACAGCCAGAGCAAGGCGAGCAGGCAGCGGAAAAGAGGAAAACGTTTCGACATACCCGGCATCTTATCAAACTGAAGCTGCCGGGCGATGCATGCAAAAGAGGCTGAAAAAGGGTTAGTGCGCCCAATCTATATCGGCAGAGTCACACTGGGTCAATGACGACTCATCAGCCTGATAACTATTAGTCTGTTAACCTGGGCCTACTGCCTTATTCACTGCACTAACCGGGGCATTTTACCGCTATCATTCAGCTTCTGTTTCGAAGTTTTCATCATTCATGCCTTTGCCCCCGCACCTCAATCGTAAATTCCTGCAGTTGCTCGCTTTTCGCGTGCAGCTGGTGCTCGCCTACCAGATCATGGCGGTGGTGGTCGGCTGGCACATCTACCAGCTGACGCGCGACCCGTTGGCGCTCGGGCTGGTCGGTCTGGCCGAGGTGGTGCCTTATTTCGCATCCGCCTTGTTTGCCGGTTATGCCATCGATCATTATTCACGTCGTCTGTTCGGCGTCATGTCGGCGCTGATCCTGTTCTGCATTGCCCTGACGCTGGTAGCGGTATCGCGTGGTTGGTTGCAGGGCGATGCGGCGATGTGGATCTACGGCGCAACGGCGGTCACCGGGTTTGCCCGGGCCTTCATCGCTCCCAGTTATGGCGCTCTGTTCGCGCTGGTGCTGCCGCGCAGTCAGTATGCCAAGGCTGCTGGCCTCGGCAGTTCGATGATACAGTTCGGCATGGTCGCCGGTCCGGCTGCCGGTGGTTTGCTGGTGGGCTTCTCCGGCACGACGACGGCCTATGCGGTGGCCATGCTGCTATGCCTGGGCGCTGCTGTGGCACTGTTCATGTTGAAGGTGGAGGAGCCGCCGCCGGCTGACAGTGCGCCGGTATTCCGCAGCATCGGCGAGGGCTTGCGTTTCGTTTACGGCAATCAGGTGCTGTTCGGCGCCCAGTGTCTGGACATGTTCGCCGTGCTGTTTGGCGGCGCGGTGGCGCTGCTGCCGGTCTTTGTGCAGGAGGTGTTCGATTACGGGCCGGAAGGGCTGGGTATCCTGCGCGCGGCGCCGGCTATCGGTGCTGTCATCACCGGGCTTTATCTTGCGCGCAACCCGATCGATCTGCATGCCGGCCGCTGGTTGCTGGGCGCGGTGGCGGGCTTCGGCATTTGTATCATTATCTTCGCGCTTAGCAGCAGTTTCTGGTTTGCCGCTTTCATGCTGTTGCTTGCCGGCATCTGCGACGGTATCTCGGTGGTGCTGCGCGCCACTATCTTCCAACTGGTGACGCCGGATCACATGCGCGGCCGTGTCTCCGCCATCAACGGCGTTTTCATCGGTTCCTCCAATGAGCTGGGCGCCTTTGAATCCGGCGTCGCTGCAAGACTGCTGGGTCTGGTGCCGTCGGTCGTGTTCGGTGGTTTGATGACGCTGGGCGTGGTCGGTGTCACGGCCAGATTCGCGCCCAAGCTGCGCAAGCTGGAGCTGAGCCAGCTGCAATGAGGTGAGCCTCGTGAGAGAACTGGATGAACTGTTTGCGGCATTGAACAAATCGGCGTTCCGCCGCAGTTTTCAGCTGCGCGGCAAGGATCAGGCTTATCTGCAGGACAAGGGCTTGCCGCTGGTCATGCTGCATGCCGTGGATTTTATCCACAAACGCCTGGCGCCCGCATCGATTCCGAATGATGGCAAACAGACGCCGTTCCGCGGGCATCCGGTCTTTGTTGCCCAGCATGCCACGGCCTGCTGCTGCCGCGGCTGCCTGGCAAAATGGCATCGCATCGAGCCGGGGCGGGAGTTGGAGCCGGAAGAGATGGCTTATGTCTTGGAGGTGTTGCAGCGTTGGTTGCAGTCAAAAGCCGCACCTGCCAATCCGGTCCAGAAAGATCTCTGGCTCTGACCGGCAGGGGCTTAGCCGAGACCGGTATCCAGCACCATCATGACGATAAAGCCCGCCATCAGGCCCAGTGTGGCCGGGGTCTGGTGGCCGTTGCGATGGGTTTCCGGAATTACCTCATGCGACACAACGAAGATCATGGCGCCAGCCGCAAGGCCGAGGCCGATCGGGTAGGCAAGTGCGAAGCCGCTTGACAGGCCGACGCCGAGGAAGGCGCCGACCGGTTCCAGCAAGCCACTGAGTACGGCGACCAGCACCGCTCTGCCCGCCGTGAATCCGGCGCTACGCATGGCCAGCGCGACTGCGAGACCTTCGGGGATGTCCTGCAAAGCAATGGCTGTGGTCAACGGCAGGCCGACCGAAAGATCGGCTTGCGACATGCTGACGCCGATGGCCATGCCTTCCGGCAGGTTGTGCAGGGCGATGGCGAAGATGAACAGCCAGACGCGGCCGCAGCGCTCATGTCCGGGGCCGCAAGGGCCGTTCTTCTCATGTTCATGCGGCGTGAATTCATCCAGCCCCAGCATCAGCAGTACGCCGAGTGCCATGCCGAACACCACGACCATCGCGGCCGGCAGTTTTGCGTTCAGTAGCATCTCGCCCGCCTCCAGACC
Organism: Pseudomonadota bacterium; assembly: GCA_023459535.1. GTDB lineage: Bacteria > Pseudomonadota > Gammaproteobacteria > Burkholderiales > Methylophilaceae > UBA6140. Next base: position 2,289 of record JAEWTK010000137.1, on the reverse strand, counting down.
GGGAAGCAACAGCGAGAAGGCGCTGGCGGCCAGCATCATGCCAGCGGCGAGACCGAGCATGGAATCCTCGATCTTCTGCGGGATGCCGCGCAGGGCAAGTGCCGGCAAGGCGCCGAGGGCGGTGGTGGCAAAACCGGCAAGCCCGCCCAGCATGGCATAGCGTAGAGCCAGATTAATCTCGCCGGAGAAAGCCTGCATCAGGCTCTGCACCAGCAGAGCGAGAATGGCCAGCAGCGCGACGCCGAAGCCGATGGCTGTGATGCGATGCTCGCCGGCATGGGCGCAGAAACTTTCGAGCCAGCTTTGCGGAGCCGGATTATTTGCCGTGGTTTGCTGTGTGATTTCCATAGGTGTAACCTGTTTGATTCCCGGATGAATTGAACCTTGTCACAATATTTCAATCATCATAACGCTATACTCGATGCCCTGTGACAAGGCATTGGTATTGTTTTTTCCAATGACGGCAATAGCTTGGCGTCAATAGAATTTATCAATCGTTTAATTATAAACAATCAATTTTGTTTATTGTTGTGACTTCACTAGAATTGCATCTGTTCCAATTATCAACCAACCAACAAGGAGGCAACATGTCATCTCTTATCAATACCCAGGTTCAACCGTTCAAGGCGCAGGCTTTCCACAATGGTCAATTCGTCGAAGTGACCGAAGCCAATCTGAAGGGCAAGTGGTCCGTCGTTATTTTCATGCCGGCTGCTTTCACTTTCAACTGCCCGACAGAAGTTGAAGATGCTGCAGACAACTACGCTGAATTCCAGAAGCTGGGCGCAGAAGTTTATATCGTGACCACCGACACCCACTTCTCCCACAAGGTGTGGCATGAGACTTCCCCAGCCGTCGGCAAGGCGAAATTCCCGCTGGTCGGCGACCCGACTCACCAGCTGACCCGTGCTTTCGGCGTGCACATTGAAGAAGAAGGTCTGGCACTGCGCGGTACTTTCGTCATCAATCCTGAAGGCGTGATCAAGACCCTGGAAATCCATGACAACGCCATCGCCCGTGACGTCAAGGAAACCCTGCGCAAGGTCAAGGCTGCCAAGTACGTGGCCGAACACCCGGGTCAAGTCTGCCCGGCCAAGTGGAACGAAGGCGCTGCGACAATCGCTCCTAGCCTCGACCTGGTCGGCAAGATCTAAGACGCACAATATCAGCCCCAAAATGCCTGGGCCACAAGCCCGGGCATTTTTAAATAAACACTCAAAGTTTTAAAAGGGAAACTATGCTCGACGCCAACATCAAACAACAGTTGCAATCCTATTTCGGCAATCTCACTCAAAAGGTCGAGATCACTGCTTATCTGAACGAGTCAGACAAGTCGCGCGAAATGCTGGAGCTGCTGCAGGATCTCGCTGGTATTTCTGACAATATCAGCCTGACCGAACAGCGCGATACGGCAGAGCGTAGTCCCTCGTTCAAGTTGAACCGCCCGGGCGGCAATATCGGTGTGCAGTTCGCCGGTATTCCCATGGGCCACGAATTCACTTCGCTGGTGCTTGCCATTTTGCAGGTCGGCGGCCATCCGCCCAAGACCAGTGAGGACATCATCCAGCAGATTCGCGATCTGCCCGGTGAATACCATTTCGAGACCTATATCTCGCTGTCCTGCCAGAACTGCCCGGAAGTCGTGCAGGCGCTGAATCTGATGTCGGTGATCAACCCCAACATTACGCACGTCATGATCGACGGCGCACTGTATCAGGACGAAGTCGCTGAAAAGCAGATCATGGCAGTGCCGACCATCTTCATGAACGATCAGCATTTCGGCCAGGGCCGCATGACGGTGGAAGAGATCCTTGCCAAGCTGGATACCGGCGCCTCGGCGCGCGAAGCCGAGAAGTTGAATGCCCGCGAACCGTTCGACGTGCTGGTAGTGGGCGGTGGCCCGGCCGGCGCCTCGGCAGCGGTCTATGCTGCGCGCAAGGGCATCCGTACCGGCATCGTCGCTGAACGTTTCGGCGGCCAGGTGATGGATACCAACGCCATCGAGAACTTCATCTCGGTCAAGGAAACCGAAGGCCCCAAGCTAGTTGCGGCTCTGGAAGAGCATGTGCGCAGCTATGAGGTCGATATCATGAACACGCAGCGTGCGGAAAAGCTGATTCCGGGCGACATGATCGAAGTTGAGCTGGCCAACGGCGCCAAGTTGAAGAGCAAGACGGTCATCATCTCCACCGGCGCACGCTGGCGTGAACTCAATGTGCCAGGTGAAAAGGAATATCGCGGCAAGGGTGTGGCCTACTGCCCGCACTGCGATGGTCCGCTGTTCAAGGG
>JAEWTK010000136.1 GCA_023459535.1 Pseudomonadota bacterium | reverse complement strand
GAGCTAAGTCTGTTCTCGCGTGACAACATTGCCATGGGGACGGCGATCGCGCTTTCGCATGACGTTTTCGATGCGGCATTGCTGCTCGGCGTCTGTGACAAGATCGTTCCAGGCTTGCTGATCGGTGCGCTGCATTTCGGTCATCTGCCTTGTGTTTTCGTGCCAGCTGGCCCGATGGCAAGCAGTAATATGAGTCATGGTGAAAAATCGACCGTGCGCGAACACTTCGCGCGTGGCATCGTCGGCCGCGGTGAATTGCTGGCAGCGGAATCTGCTGCCTATCACGGGGTCGGAACCTGTACTTTCTACGGCACAGCCAATAGTAATCAAATGCTGCTGGAAGCCATGGGCTTGCATGTGCCTGGTGCTGCGTTCGTCCATCCAGCTTCCGGCTTGCGTGAAGAGTTGACGCGCGAATCGGTACGTACCGTACTCTCCATTACTGCTGGTCAGCACCGTTTTACACCAATCGGCCGTATGGTCGATCCGCGCGTCATCGTCAATGCCATGGTGGCACTGATCGCCACCGGTGGTTCCACCAACCATTTGATTCACTGGGTTGCTGTGGCTCGTGCTGCCGGTATCATTATTGACTGGACGGATTGTTCAGAACTGTCGCAGACGACGCCATTACTTTCACGTGTCTATCCAAACGGCAGCGCCGACGTGAATGAGTTCCAGGCAGCTGGTGGCCCTTCATTCATCATCCGTGAATTGATTGAAGGCGGTTACATGCATCCGGATGTCGGCACCGTTGCTGAAGGCGGCCTGCGTGAATATGGCAAGGTGCCGGAGATGGTGCGCGACCGTCTGGTGTGGCGCGACTTGCCGAAGAAGACGCAGAACGACAAGGTTGTCCGCAATGCGGATGCCCCATTCAGCGAGACCGGGGGCCTGAAGCTGTTGACCGGCAATCTGGGCCGTTCCGTCATCAAGGTCTCCGCCGTGCCGATCGACCGCCACATCATTGAAGCTCCGGCAATCGTTTTCACGACACAGCAGGAACTTTTGGCAGCCTTCAAGGCCGGCAAGCTGGAACGTGACTTTGTCGCTGTCGTGCGCTTCCAGGGTCCTGCCGCCTGTGGCATGCCAGAACTGCACAAGTTGACGCCACCACTGGCCGCGCTGCAGGGTAAGGGGTTCAAGGTCGCTATCGTGACCGATGGCCGTATGAGCGGCGCGTCCGGTAAAGTACCTGCCGCCATCCACCTGAGTCCGGAAGCACTGCAGCAAGGTCCGATTGCCAAGGTCAAGACCGGTGACATGATTCGCCTGGATGCCATTGAAGGCACGCTGAACGTGCTGGTGGATGAAGAGACCTGGGCGGCTCGGCCCTATGCGGCCCTGACTGAAACGCAGGAAATCGAGAATTCACACGGCATGGGTCGGGAACTGTTCGGTGGCATGCGCAAGAATGTGAAGACAGCCGAAGAAGGCGCCATTACCTGGCTGTAAGCCATTTGATAACCGATTGATGCGGCGTTACTTTCGCTTGCCGTACCACTTGTACTGTCTGCGCTCAAGTGTCTTGCCTCAATCGGTTCTAAAATGGTCATAATCAATCCCTAATCAGGCAATCACTGCGTTCCCCTCGCTTGCCGCACTTGATGTACTGTCTGCGTTCGGGAGCCTTGTTCTGCCTGATTCTGAATTGGTTGGTTAAGTAAGGCATTCAAGAATACGATTCAATTGAGAGAGATTAGCTAGTATGAACACATTAGATTTGGCCAACCACGGTCCGGTGATTCCGGTCATTGTCATCAACAAGGTGGAAGATGCCGTACCAATGGCAGAAGCCTTGCTGGAAGGCGGTATCAAGGTGCTGGAAGTCACGCTACGTACTTCCTGCGCGTTGCAAGCCATGGAAGCGATCGCCAAGGCGGTGCCCGATGCGATTTTGGGTTCCGGTACCGTGCGTAACATCAAGGATGCGCAGGCCTCAAAAGATGCCGGTTGTAAGTTCGCGGTAAGTCCAGGCTACACCAGTGAGTTGGGCCGTGCCGCGCGCGAAATCGGCTTGCCCTTGTTGCCGGGCGTTTCCACCGGCAGTGAAATCATGACGGCCAATGCCGACGATTACTATTTCCTCAAGCTGTTCCCTGCGGTTGCCGTGGGTGGCATCAATCTGCTGAAAGGTTTTGCCGGTCCGTTCGGCGACGTCAAGTTCTGCCCGACAGGCGGCGTGACCGTTGAATCCGCACCGCAGTTCCTCGCCTTGCCCAACGTCGTGGTTTGTGGCGGTACCTGGCTGACACCGGCAGATGCCGTTGCCAACAAGGACTGGAAGCACATCACCAAACTGGCCAAAGAAGCCAGCGCCATCAAGGCCGCCTGATACTGATGCGGCGGAGCGCAATGCTCCGCCCCGTCCGAGACACATGGTGGATCTGACCCAATACAAGACCCTGGTGTTCGATTGCGACGGGGTCATTCTCGATTCCAATCAACTCAAGACCCAGGCCTATTTTGATACGGCCATTGCCTTCGGTGCCAATGAGCAGCAGGCCAAGGCGCTGATGGACTACCATATTCGGCTGGGCGGCATTTCCCGTTATCCCAAATATCAGTATTTTCTGACCGATATCCTGGGTCAGCCCGCCACGGAAACCGATATCCAGTTCCTGCTGGATCGCTTCGCCAGTGAAATCCATCATGGCCTGTTGCAGTGCAAGGTGGCCGATGGTTTGCATGAATTGCGAGAGAGATATCCTGATGGTTGCTGGATGGTGTTGTCCGGTGGTGACCAGCAGGAGCTGCGTCAGTTGTTCAAGGCGCGTCAATTGGATGTTCTGTTCGATGCCGGCATCTTCGGCAGTCCGGACAACAAGGATCAGGTGCTGGCGAGGGAAATGGGTAAGGGCAATATTCGGAAGCCAGGGTTGTTTCTCGGTGACAGCAAATACGACCATCAGGCTGCACTTGCTGCAGGCCTCGATTTTGTTTTCATCAGCGAACTGACCGAGTTCGAGGGCTGGCAGGATTATTGCAAAACGCATGATATCCAGGTTGTTGAACGGCTCTCGGCGTTGTTGCAGGACTGATGATGCGCAAAAGCCAGTTGCTCGACAGCTCACAGCTCGAACAGATGTGTCAGGGGGGTACAGTCCTGGAACAGGACGAGCGCGGCATCAAAGTAATCCGTCTGCAAAATGGCGATATGCTGAAAGTATTCAGGATCCGTAACAGATTCAGTGTTGCCCGCATATATTCCTATGCCAGACGTTTTTGCCGTAACGCGGCGCGTTTGCAGAAGGTCAGCATCCCGACCGTTCATATCAAGCAACTCTATGATCTGGAAGCACCAGCCGAGACGGCAGTGCTCTATGCGCCGCTGGAGGGCGTGACTTTGCGCGAATTGCTGAAGAGCAGGTCGTTGACGATGGATGAGGCCAACATGCTGGGTACATTCATCGCGAAATTACACCGGAACGGTGTGCATTTCCGCTCACTGCATCTGGGTAATATCGTGCTGGATACG
>JAEWTK010000135.1 GCA_023459535.1 Pseudomonadota bacterium | reverse complement strand
GACTTCACGGTCAGACAGGATCAGCACATTGAAGCCATCCTGTACAGCTTTCTTGGCAGCGCTGCAAAGGTTTTCGATGGCTTTTGCCATGCCGGCCTTGCCTTCTGCCAGCGGATAAGTGATATCTAGTGTCAGTGAACGGTAACGGTTCTGTGTCAGGCTGTCGATCGATTTCAGTTGCGCCAGTTCGTCCAGCATCAGTACCGGCTGGCTGGCTTCCAGACGCAGTGGCGGATTGTTTTCGCTGCTTGATTCAAAACCGCCGAGCAAATTGGGCTTGGGGCCGATGAAAGTGACCAGTGACATCACCAGTTCTTCGCGGATCGGGTCGATCGGCGGGTTGGTGACCTGTGCGAACAGTTGCTTGAAGTAGAAATAGAGCTGCTTGGGGCGGTTGGACAGCACCGGCAAGGCGCTGTCGTTACCCATGGAGCCGATGGCTTCCTCGCCGTTGGTCATCATTGGTTGCAGCACGAACTTGAGGTCTTCCTGCGTATAGCCAAAAGCCTGCTGCATATCGAGCAGATCGGCTTTCAGTTCAAGCGGGCTGTTGACCTTGGGCAGATCGTCAAGGAAATAACGGGATTGCTCGATCCATTGACGGTAAGGCTTGGCCTGTGCCAGCGACTGCTTGACCTCGGCATCGTCGATGATGCGACCCTGTTCCATGTCAATCAGCAGCATCTTGCCTGGCTGCAAACGCCATTTCTTGATGATGCGTTCTTGCGGGAAAGTCAGCACGCCCATTTCCGAGGCCATCATGACGTGGTCGTCATCGGTCACCAGATAGCGCGCAGGGCGCAGGCCGTTACGGTCCAGTGTGGCGCCGATCATACGGCCATCGGTAAAGGCGACGGCGGCCGGGCCATCCCAAGGCTCCATCAGGGCGGCGTGATATTCATAGAAAGCTTGACGCTCTTCATCCATCAGCGGATTGCCGGCGCTGTCCTTCGCGCCCCAGGCTTCCGGAATCAGCATCATCATGGCGTGTGGCAAGGAGTAGCCGCCAGCCACCAGCAGCTCCAGCGCGTTATCGAAGGCGGCAGAGTCGGACTGGCCTTCGGCGATCAGCGGCCAGACCTTTTCCAGGTCTTCGCCAATCAGGGCGGAGCGCATCGCATCGTGGCGTGCCGCCATCCAGTTGACGTTGCCTTGCATGGTGTTGATCTCGCCATTGTGGGCGATCATGCGGAACGGATGCGCCAGATCCCAGGCCGGGAAGGTGTTGGTGGAGAAGCGCTGGTGTACCAGTGCCAGCGCAGAAACCACGCTCTCGTCCTGCAGGTCCTGATAGTAGACGCCGACTTCGTTGGCCAGCAGCATGCCCTTGTAGACGATGGTGCGTGAAGACAGCGACGAGATATAGAACTGGGAATCATCTTCCAGTTTCAGGGCATGCACGGCATGTTCGATGCGCTTGCGGATGATGAACAGTTTGCGCTCGAAAGCGTTCTGGTCGGCCATGCGGGCGCCGCGGCCGATGAACACCTGACGCATGACCGGTTCGACCGCACGCGCGGCATCGGCGATATTGGAGTTGTCGCGGGGTACATCACGCCAGCCCAGCAAGGCCTGAGCCTCTTCATGGATAATGCGGGCGATGACGGATTCGCAGGCGATGCGGCCATTCTCGGATTGCGGCAGAAAGACGATGCCGCAGGCATAGTCGCCGGCAGCCGGTAGCTCGATGTTGAGTTTGACGGCTTCCTTGCGCAAAAAGGCATCCGGCATTTGCAGCAGGATGCCGGCGCCGTCGCCCAGCTTGGGGTCGTAACCGGTGGCGCCGCGGTGAGTCAGATTGGCAAGGATCTGCAGGCCCTTGCTGACGATCTCATGACTCTTCTTGCCTTTGATGTTTGCGATAAAGCCGACGCCGCAGGCATCATGTTCGTTGCCGGGACTGTACAGGCCTTGCTGTTGCGGGTTCTGTAACTTCGTTACGCTTGCTTCTGTGTTCACATGCATCACCAACTTACCTTTATCTGTCTGATTGCCGGTCCTTCAATCGCTCATGAAGTGAAGGCAAAAATTTACGTGGTTCACTTAGAAAGCAAGAAGTGTGCAAGCATTCAGACAAATAGAAAAAATTTGCTATCAGGCTATAAAAACGATTCTAAATTAATAACTTGCAAAAGGTCCAGGGTTGAATTGCATTTTTATTGACATGCTTTACATTGGTGCATTGGCAAGTGCATTGCACTATTTTGATGCATATTGGTGAGACAGCCATGTCGCAGGCCTGTGCGTATACGGGCTTGGTTCTGCAGGGGTTTTTCGGAGGCCATGCCTGTTTTTGGTGCATAAAAAAACCGCACCTGAAAAGGTGCGGTTTTTACCAAGGCATGGGATTGTGCCGAAGTGTTGTTTTCTGATTAGACAACACCCTGGTCAATCATGGCGTCAGCCACCTTGCGGAACCCAGCGATGTTCGCGCCCAGCACCAGGTTGGTCGGGTGACCAAACTCTGCAGCGGTTTCGCTGGCACGGGTGTAGATGCCGTGCATGATGCCTTGCAGCTTGGCGTCGACTTCTTCGAAAGTCCACTGCTGCATGCTGGCGTTCTGTGCCATTTCCAGTTGGCTGGTGGCGACACCGCCGGCGTTGGCTGCCTTGCCCGGGCCGTAGCAGATGCCTGCCTTGAGGAATTTCTCAACCGCTTCCGGCGTGGAAGGCATGTTGGCGCCCTCAGAGATGCAGATGCAGCCGTTGTTCAGCAATACATCGGCATCAGCTTCGTTCAGTTCATTTTGCGTGGCGCTTGGGAACGCGGCCTGGCAAGGTACGGACCAGACGTGGTTGCGACCGGCAGGATAGGCGCTGACCGGGGTGTAGATGGCATCGTGGTGATGCTCGACATATTTCTCCAGCGATGCGCTTTCGACTTCCTTCAACTGCTTGAGCAGCGCGAGGTCGATGCCGCGTTCGTCATAGATCATGCCACGTGAATCGCTGCAGGTGACAGGCTTGGCACCCAATTGATAGAGCTTCTGGATGGTGTAGATGGCAACGTTGCCGGCGCCGGAAACCACGCAGGTCTTGCCTTCCAGGGAATCCCCACGGGCTTGCAGCATGTTCTGGGCAAAATAGACGGCGCCGTAGCCGGTGGCTTCGGTGCGGGCCAGTGAACCGCCCCAGTTCAGTTTCTTGCCTGTCAGAACGCCGTCGTAATTGCCGGTCAGGCGCTTGTACTGGCCGAACATGTAGCCGATCTCACGGCCGCCGACACCGATGTCACCGGCGGGTACGTCAGTGGTCGGGCCGATGTGGCGATAGAGTTCGTTCATGAACGATTGGCAGAAGCGCATGATTTCGTTGTCGGACTTGCCTTTCGGATCGAAGTCACTGCCGCCCTTGCCGCCGCCGATGGCGAGACCGGTCAGGGAGTTCTTGAAGATCTGCTCGAAACCGAGAAATTTGATGATGCCGGAATAAACGCTGGGGTGGAAACGCAGGCCGCCCTTGTAGGGACCGATGGCGGAGTT
>JAEWTK010000134.1 GCA_023459535.1 Pseudomonadota bacterium | reverse complement strand
GCTCTAATGTATGCCGCAAGAGAAGGCAATACGGCCGCCATGATCGCGCTGATGGACAGGGGGGCGAAAGTCGATTCCATCGATCATCATAAATGGACGGCATTGACCTGGGCGGTAAGCAAGTCGCAGGTTGAAGCGGCAAGAGAGTTGATCGCCCGTGGTGGCGATGTCAATTTGAAGGATTCCGAAGGTACGCCATTGCTGCAGATTGCAGTCGTCAATAAGGATGCAGACATGGTGCGATTGCTGCTGGCCAGTGATGCCAAGGTAAAGGCGCGGGATCAGTACGGCTTGACGGCCTATGTCTATGCGCTGAAAGGCAAGGATCCGGAGATCGTTCAACTCATCATTGATGCCGGCGGCAAATAAGCCTGCCCGCCATACGTCGAAAAAACAGAAAAATCACAAATCATGAAAATCGCCATTGCACAGATCAACTGTACCGTAGGCGATATTGCCGGCAACAGTGCCAGGATTCTGGATTATGCGAGGCAGGCCAGAGAATCCGGTGCCACGCTGCTGATTCCCCCAGAACTTGCGCTAAGCGGTTACCCGCCAGAAGATTTGTTGCTGCGCGAGGATTTCAACCAGGCCTGTGATACCGCCCTCAAGGATCTGGCGAAGAAAGTCGAAGGCATATCACTGCTGGTCGGGCATCCGATGGTCAAGGACGGCAACTGTTACAACGCCGCATCGTTGCTGGAGAATGGTAGAGTCAGCGCCACTTATCGCAAGCATGTGCTGCCGAATTACAGCGTTTTCGATGAAGTGCGCTACTTTACTGCAGGCTATGAGCCTATGGTGTTCGAGCATGGCGGCATCCGTTTCGGTGTGTTGATCTGTGCCGATGTCTGGGAATCGCAGCCCGCTATCAAGGCCAGGCAGGCGGGTGCACAGATGTTGCTGGCGCTGAATGCATCGCCGTTCCATATTGAGAAGCAGGCGCAACGCTACGAGGTTGTGCGTGATCGTGTGAAGGAAACGGGGCTGGGCCTGGTCTACGTGAATCTGGTTGGCGGCCAGGATGAACTGGTATTCGATGGCGCTTCGTTTGTATTCAATGCTGCCGGTAATTTGACTCAGCAGCTGGTGGAATATGAGCAAGCGCTGGGCATCGTTGAATTGCAGGATGCGCAGCCGCTGTCGGCGGAGATCGTCCCCAACCAGAGTCTGGAACCTTCGGTTTACAAGGCCTTGTGTCTGGGATTGGAGGATTATGTACACAAGAACGGTTTTCCGGGCGTAGTAATCGGCCTTTCCGGCGGCATCGATTCGGCACTGACGCTGGCGATCGCGGTCGATGCATTGGGCGCTGGCGCCGTGCGTGTCGTCATGATGCCTTCGGAATTTACCTCGGACATGAGCCTGAGCGATGCGGAGGAGATGGCGAGGATCGTCGGGGTCAAGTATTCGGAATTACCGATCAAGCAGCTATACGAACTTTTCCGGCAGACGCTGGCATCCGATTTTGAGGGGTTGCCGTTCGACGCGACCGAGGAGAACCTGCAGGCGCGCATCAGGGGCATGTTGCTGATGGCGCTGTCCAACAAGTTCGGCAGTATCGTGTTGACCACCGGCAACAAGAGCGAAATGGCGGTCGGTTATTCCACCCTCTACGGAGATATGGCGGGCGGGTTTTCGCTGCTCAAGGACGTTCCGAAAACCCTGGTCTACAAGCTGGCGCATTACCGCAACAGTATTTCACCCATTATCCCGCAACGCATCATCACCCGGCCGCCATCCGCTGAGTTGCGGCCCGGTCAGACCGATCAGGATAGTTTGCCGCCCTATGATGTGCTGGACGCTATCATGGAGGCATATGTCGAGCAGGATTGCGGGCGTCAGGAGATTATTGGCATGGGCTACCGGGAACAGGATGTGAATCGTGTATTGAGCCTGATCGACCGCAATGAATACAAGCGGCGTCAGGCACCGATAGGGGTGCGTATTACACACCGGGGGTTTGGCAAGGATCGCCGATATCCTATAACTTCGAAATTCAATTTTTCGGCATGAATATCAGTTTCATCATGCTGACAACCAGTCTTGGGGGAAAAGAATGAAGAAAATAGAAGCAGTCATCAAACCATTCAAGCTCGATGAAGTGCGCGAGGCGCTGTCCGAAATCGGCATTACCGGGCTGACGGTGACCGAAGTCAAGGGTTTCGGTCGCCAGAAGGGTCACACCGAGCTCTATCGTGGAGCGGAGTATGTGGTCGATTTTCTGCCGAAGATCCAGATCGCGCTGGTGGTGCCGGGTCATTTGGTCGATGCCTGCATCGAAGCCATCATCAAGTCCTCGCGTACCGGCAAGATCGGTGACGGCAAGATCTTTGTCACGGCGGTGGAGCAGGTGATCCGCATCAGGACCGGAGAAACGGGCGAAGACGCGGTTTAAGCCGGTAAGCGGTCATGCCGGCGCTGTTCAAGACGATATTGTTGCTGACCATGTCGAACGTCTTCATGACGTTCGCTTGGTATGCCCATCTCAAGAATCTGAACGACAAGCCCTGGTTCATCGCCGCATTCCTCAGCTGGGGCATCGCTCTCTTCGAATACATGCTGCAGGTGCCGGCCAACCGTATCGGCTTCACCGTGTTGTCGCTGGCGCAGCTCAAGGTGCTGCAGGAGGTCATCACCTTGCTGGTTTTTGTGCCGTTCGCCATCTATTACATGCAACAGCCCCTGAAGCTGGATTTTCTCTGGGCAGCATTGTGTCTGATCGGCGCGGTTTATTTCATGTTCAGAAGCTGAGTCTGGAGTGAGTCATGATTGAAATAATGAAGTATCTGCATACCGGTTTGATCATTTCTGATCTGGCACGGTCCCGGGCGTTTTATGAGGGTTTGCTGGGTCTGAAACCGGATCCGAAACGTCCGGAGCGCGAGTTTCCCGGCGTCTGGTATGACATCGGGCCGAATCAGATCCATCTGATGCAGGTCGAAAATCCGTATGCAGAAGTAGAGCGGCCAGCACATGGCGGCCGGGACATACATCTGGCGATGCATGTGAAAAGTCTGGATGCCGTGATGGCAGTACTGGATGCCGCCGGTATCCCTTACAGCAAGAGCAAGTCAGGCCGCGCTGCCTTGTTCTGTCGCGACCCGGACGGTAATGCGCTGGAATTTTCCCAGCTTGAATAATCAGGAGTCACCTTGGTTTTTGATGTCGTTATCCTGTTCTTTCTGCTGGGCGTTTTTGCCAGGCTGGTCAAATCCGATCTGAGGCTGCCGGAAGCGCTTTATGAGACGCTCTCCATCTACCTTCTGCTGGCGATAGGCCTCAAGGGTGGTCTGGAGCTATCCAAACAGCCCCTGATCGATTTGCTGCCGCAAGTGCTGGCGGTAGTATTGCTCAGCTTTCTGATTCCTTTCCTGCTCTATCCCTTGCTGCGCGCTCTGCGCTTTTCCGTTGCCGACAGTGCATCGATTGGCGCGCATTTCGGTTCTGTCAGCGTCGTGACCTTTGCTGTGG
>JAEWTK010000133.1 GCA_023459535.1 Pseudomonadota bacterium | reverse complement strand
CTTGCCGCGCGGCCGTGTCATCGAGATTTACGGTCCTGAATCCTCAGGCAAAACCACACTGACCCTGTCCGTCATTGCCCAGATGCAGAAACTGGGTGGCACCGCTGCCTTTATCGATGCGGAGCATGCGCTCGACCCGCAGTATGCTGCCAAGCTCGGCGTCAATGTCTCCGATCTCCTGATCTCACAACCTGACACCGGCGAACAGGCACTGGAGATCGCCGACATGCTGGTGCGTTCCGGCTCCGTCGACATCGTCGTCGTCGACTCCGTGGCCGCGCTGGTGCCCAAGGCTGAAATCGAAGGCGAGATGGGCGATTCGCACATGGGTCTGCAAGCCCGCCTGATGTCGCAGGCGCTGCGCAAGCTGACCGGCAACATCAAGCGCACCAACACCATGGTCATCTTCATCAACCAGATACGCATGAAGATCGGCGTCATGTTCGGCAACCCGGAAACCACCACCGGTGGCAACGCACTGAAGTTCTACGCTTCGGTGCGCCTCGATATCCGCCGCACCGGCGCCATCAAGAAGGGCGATGAAGTCATCGGCTCCGAGACCCGCGTCAAGATCGTCAAGAACAAGGTCGCGCCCCCATTCAAACAGGCTGAATTCGACATCCTCTACGGCGAAGGCATTTCGCGCGAAGGCGAAATCATCGAAATGGGCGCCAACCTCAAGCTGGTCGAAAAGGCCGGTGCCTGGTACAGCTACAAGGGCGAGAAGATCGGCCAAGGCAAGGACAACGCGCGCGAATACCTGCGCGAGCATCCGGAAATCGCCAACGAAATCGACGCCAAGATTCGCGAGAACTCCAAAGTGGCCAATGCCAAGATGACCGTGGAGCCGGGAGAGGAAGCTGACGAATAAGCCAGACGGCAACAAGCCGGTCATTTCCTTACGTGCCCGGGCGCTGGCCTATCTCGCCCGGCGCGAGTACTCCCGCAAGGAACTTGAGCACAAGCTCAGCAGCTACGTCGAAGAAGGTGATGACCTGCCAGCCTTGATCGAGGATTTCCAGAAACGCGGCTGGCTGTCAGAGGAACGTTATACCGAACAGATCGTGCATGCGCGCAAATCCAGGTTCGGCAGTCTGCGTGTCGCGCATGAACTGCGCGAACATGGTGTAGCGGAAGATCTGATCGAAAAGGCCGTGGCCGAACTGAAGGACGATGAACTCGACAACGCACGCGCCGTATGGCAAAAGAAATTTGGCGAACACCCGAAGAACCGCGAAGCCTGGGCCAAACAGGCCCGTTTTCTGCAGGGGCGCGGATTCAGCTTCGACATCATCAAGAAAGTGCTGAATGACAGCCCTGATGAAACGATTTGAAACAACAGTTTAAAGAAACAGCGTTTTGAAAGACAACATGAAGAGTCATCCAAGCAGTAAAGAGATACGCCAGGCATTCCTGGATTTTTTCGCCTCCAAGGGCCACCACGTTGTGGCTTCCAGTTCACTGGTACCGGCTGGCGACCCCACCCTGCTCTTTACCAATGCCGGCATGAACCAGTTCAAGGATGTCTTTCTCGGTTTTGACAAGCGTCACTACACCCGCGCCGCCTCCAGCCAGAAGTGCGTGCGCGCCGGTGGCAAGCACAACGACCTAGAGAATGTCGGCTACACCGCACGTCACCACACTTTCTTCGAAATGCTCGGCAACTTCAGCTTCGGCGACTATTTCAAGCGTGATGCGATCAGCTACGCTTGGGAACTGCTGACCGTCGTTTTCAAGATCCCCAAGGACAAGCTCATGGTCACGGTCTATGCCGAGGACGATGAAGCCTACGACATCTGGACCAAGGAGGTCGGCGTACCGGCCGACAAGGTCGTGCGCATCGGCGACAACAAGGGCGCGCGCTACGCCTCCGACAACTTCTGGATGATGGGCGACACCGGCCCCTGCGGCCCCTGTACCGAGATTTTCTACGACCACGGCGAACACATTCCCGGCGGCCCTCCCGGCTCCCCGGACGAAGACGGCGACCGCTTCATCGAGATCTGGAACAACGTCTTCATGCAGTACAACCGCGACGAAGCCGGCGTCATGCATCCGCTGCCCAAGCCCTCGGTCGATACCGGCATGGGGCTGGAGCGCATCGCAGCCGTGCTGCAGGGCGTACACGCCAACTACGAGATCGACCTGTTCCAGAACCTGATCAAGGCCGCGGCGCGCGAAACCAAATGCAGCGACATGGACAGCCCGTCATTGAAGGTGCTGGCCGACCACATCCGCGCCTGCTCCTTTCTGATTGCCGACGGCGTCATCCCCGGCAACGAAGGTCGCGGTTACGTCCTGCGCCGCATCATCCGCCGTGCCATCCGCCACGGCTACAAACTGGGCGTGCGCAAGGCCTTCTTCCACAAAATGGTGCCGGATCTCGTCGCCGAAATGGGCGAGGCCTACCCCGACCTGACCGAGAACCAGCAGCGCGTCATGGATGTGCTGCGCCAGGAAGAAGAGCGTTTCTTCGAGACCATTGAGCACGGCATGGCGATTCTGGAAGCCGAACTGGCTGACATGAAGCAACAGGGCAACAATGTGTTCGACGGAGAGACCGCATTCAAACTGCACGACACCTATGGCTTCCCGCTCGACCTGACCGCCGATATCTGTCGCGAACGTCATGTATCGGTCGATTCCGCTGGTTTTGATGCCGCCATGGCGCGCCAAAAGGAACAGGCCCGTGCCGCCGGCAAGTTCAAGATGGCCGCCAACCTGGAATACGATGGCCAGCCCACCACCTTCCACGGCTACGAAACGCTGGAAACCGATGGCACCGTGCTCGTGCTCTACAAGGACGGCAGCAGCGTCAATCAACTGAACGAAGGCGAACAGGGCGTGATCGTATTGGACGACACGCCGTTCTATGCCGAATCCGGTGGCCAGATCGGCGACAGCGGCGAACTGCGCGGCAGCGACGGCATCTTTGAGGTGGAAGACACGCAGAAGATCCAAGCCGATGTGTTCGGCCATCACGGCGTGCTGAAAACCGGCACGCTGAAAGTCGGCGACGTCATCAGCGCCCGCGTCAACATGGAGGCGCGTCAGCGCACTATGCGCAACCACTCTGCCACGCACCTGATGCACAAGGCCCTGCGCGAAGTGCTGGGCGACCATGTGCAACAGAAGGGCTCGCTGGTCGATACCGACAAGACCCGTTTCGACTTCGTGCACAACGCACCGATGACCGATGTGCAGATTCGTCTGGTCGAGCAACTGGTCAACAACGAAATCCTCGCCAACACGCCAACCCAATCGCGCGTGCTGCCGATTGAAGAAGCGCAGAAAACCGGGGCCATGATGCTGTTCGGCGAAAAATACGGCGACAAGGTGCGCGTGCTGGATATCGGCAGTTCACGCGAACTGTGCGGCGGCACCCATGTCAACCGTACCGGCGACATCGGCCTGTTCAGCATCATCGCCGAAGGCGGCGTAGCCGCGGGCGTGCGCCGGGTGGAAGCCGTCACCGGCTCCAACGCGTTGACATATATGCAAAACATGGAAGCCGCACTGGGCGGCATTGCCGGCACCCTGAAAGTGTTGCCGGCCGAAGCCCCCCGCCGCGTCGATGCGCTGATCGACCAGGTACGCAAACTGGAACGTGAACTATCGGCGCTGAAGGGCAAGCTGGCATCCGCCAAGGGCGATGACCTGACCAATGAAGCGGTCGATGTGAATGGCATCAAAGTGCTGGCCACGGCGCTAGAAGGTGTCGACGCCAAGGGCCTGCGCGAAGTTGCCGACAAGCTGAAGGAC
>JAEWTK010000132.1 GCA_023459535.1 Pseudomonadota bacterium | reverse complement strand
CGGCCAGAACAGGATGATGAGCAGGCTGATCAGTACCGGCATGGCCGGGATTGAAGGCAGCATGATGAAGAGAATCGCATACAGCAGTGCATGCAGCAGCCACTTGGGCGGATTTTGCCGGAACAGGAAGACGCTGCGATAGACCCAGTCCAGACCGGCCTTGAGCGCCCCCATCTTTCTGCGCTGATCGACGGAATCCTGCATCAGTCGACCGCCTCGGTCTGCTGGGCAATGTGATGTTGCAGGATGGATTGGAAGTGTTGCGGATCCTTGGCATGTATCAGTTCGCCTTCCTGCGGAAAATACATGTCATGCAGCCGCGAGAGCCAGAACCGCACGGCAGCGATACGCAGCATCAGCGACCAGGCGGATTTCTCTTCGTCCGTCAGTTCACGGAACTCCTCATAACCTTCGAGCAAGGCCTGTACCCTTGCCGCATCGAGACGGCCATCCGGCTCAACGCACCAGTCATTGACCGCAATCGCCACATCGTAAAGCAGCACATCGTTACAGGCATAATAGAAATCGATCAGCCCGCCCAGTTCATCACCATCGAACAGCACATTGTCGCGGAACAGATCGGCATGGATCACGCCCTGCGGCAAATCGCCCAGCACTTGCTCGGACTGGTACTTGAGCTCGCGACTCAGCAGGTTGGCAGCCCTGGTTTCCATCAGCGGCATGACTTCGACTGCCGTAGCGATACGCCAGGCCTTGCCGCGCGGATTGTCCATATGCTGTTCGAAGGATTCACCGGCCTCGTGCATGCGCGCCAGCACCCGGCCGATTTCCCTGCAATGAGCCGCACTTGCCTGCTCCAGCGACTTGCCACGCAGGCAGGTCACCAGGGCTGCCGGCTTGCCATTCAAACTGCCCAACGTCTTGCCATCGAGGCGATGTACCGGTGCCGGACAGGGAATGTCATGCGTCGCCAGATGATCCATCAGGTCGAGAAAATACGGCAGCTCCTCCGCCGTGTTCTTCTCAAACAGGGTCAGCACATAGCGGCCAGTCGTGGTCGTGACAAAATAATTGGTATTGGTGATGCCGGAAGCAATGCCCTTGAGCTCAAGCAACTCGCCCAATGGGTAATTGATTAGCCAGGTAGTGAGCTGCGCTTCGGTAACGGTGGTAAATACGGACATAAATACAAGACAGGCGCTCCAGCGTTCAACGCATGGCGCCTGCCTACCTTAGTAAATCAAGCGGATTAAAAGCGGAAAATGACCCATTTCGGAATACTCAATGGTGGTGACGGACCGTCGAACCTTGACCAGCCGCCATCCTGGTCTTCCTTCTGCAGATAGTAGGGCACACCGTGTTTCGGCGTGATTTTCAGCATGTAGAGCTCGCCATTGATACGATACTCCTCGACCGTTTCTTCATCCTTCTGAATGATCGTCACTTCGGGCTCGTCCACCCCTGCGCCATCCAGCACCATGGGCGGTGGCGGCACCTCGGGCAGCGGCTCGAGATCAGCAGGAATGTCATCCGCCGCCTGAGCCATCATCGGCAACATCAAGGAAACTGCAAGAAACAATCGAATGCGGCGCATAAAAGTTATCCATTCAAAGACAAGCAGATTCTATCAAAAAGCATCGCGCACTGTGCTCAATAATTGCACCCGGCGTAGCTCAACATACCAGCGTAGCTCGACATTACAGATAAAGCTGAACCTGCAGTTCCTTCGGCGAAGGCTCGAAACCGCGATGCTCGTAATGCTGGAATATCGCTTCAACGATCTGGTCCGGGTCATCGATCACCTGCATCAGATCCAGATCTTCCGGCGAGGCCATGCCCTGGGCAACGAGCGTATTGCGCAGCCAGTCGAGCAATCCCGCCCAGAAATCCGAACAAACCAGTATCAGCGGAATCTTGCGCGTCTTGCTGGTCTGAATCAGCGTCAGGGCTTCCATCAGTTCATCCAGCGTACCGAATCCGCCCGGCATTACCACATAAGCCGAGGCATTCTTGACGAACATGACCTTGCGCATGAAAAAGTGATTGAAATTCTGACCGACATCCTGATACCGGTTACTCACCTGCTCGTGCGGCAACACAATATTCAAACCGATACTGGCCGATTTGCCGTAATAGGCGCCTTTGTTAGCCGCTTCCATGATGCCGCCGCCACCGCCGGAAATGACACTGAAGCCGGCATCAGAAAGCTTGCGGGCAATCTCTTCCGTCAGTTTGTAATGCGGGTGGTCGGGCTTGGTACGTGCACTGCCGAAAATGGAGACCGCCGGGGTAATCTGCTTCAGCCGTTCGGTAGCATCGACGAATTCTGACATAATCTCGAATGCATGCCACGACTCATGCGAGGGGTGCATTTGCTCCAGGATTTCCGGATCAACCACTTTAGGTAACTTTTTTGCAGCAGACATATCAGGATCCCATATGAAAACGTTGTTATTGGTCGATGGCTCGTCCTATCTGTATCGCGCATTCCACGCCATGCCGGACCTGCGTAACCGCCAGAACGAACCCACCGGCGCCATCCAGGGCGTGCTCAACATGCTGCGTCGGCTGCACAA
>JAEWTK010000131.1 GCA_023459535.1 Pseudomonadota bacterium | reverse complement strand
CAGCGTGTCGTTCATCCAGCCCATGTTCCACTTCATGGAGAAACCCAGTCCACCCAGATAGACCGGACGCGAGATCATCGGCCAGGCAGTGGATTCTTCGGCGATGGTCAGTGCGCCGGGGAAATCTTCGTGCGCCATGACGTTCAGCTGTTTGAGAAACTCGATGGCATCCAGGTTCTCGCGGCCGCCATATTGGTTGGGTAGCCATTCGCCGTGTTTGCGCGCGTAGTCGAGATAGAGCATGGAAGCGACCGCATCGACGCGCAGGCCGTCGATATGGAACTCGCTCAGCCAGTAATAGGCGTTGGCGAGCAGGAAATTGCGTACCTCGTTGCGGCCGTAATTGAAGACGTAGGTGCCCCATTCCTGGTGTTCGCCTAGACGCGGGTCCTCATGCTCGTAGAGCGCGGTGCCGTCAAAGCGGGCGAGTGCCCAGTCGTCCTTGGGGAAGTGGCCGGGTACCCAGTCGAGGATGACGCCGATATCGGCCTGATGGCAGGCATCGACAAAAAAGCGCAGGTCGTCCGGCGTACCGAAGCGGTTGGTGACGCCGAAATAGCCGGTGGTCTGATAACCCCAGGATTCATTCAGCGGATGTTCGGAGACTGGCAGCAATTCGATATGGGTATAGCCCATTTCCTTGACGTAGGGTATCAGCTCAGCTGCAAGTTCACGGTAATTGAGGAAGTAGCCCTGTGCATCTCGCTTCCATGAGCCGACATGGATCTCATAGAAGTTGAAAGGCGCATGCAACCAATCGACGGTTGCTCGTTTCTGCATCCAGTCCCGGTCCTGCCAAGTGTGATGTGTCAATGAAGTGACCTTGGCGGCGGTTCCTGGTCTTTGCTCGAAGCTGAAACCGTAGGGGTCGGTCTTGACATGAATGTGGCCGCTGTCGCGATTGCGGATCTCGAATTTGTAGAGTTCGCCGACGTCGAGGCCGGGGATGAATATCTCCCAGATGCCGCTGGAGCCGTGTACCCGCATCGGGTGGATACGGCCGTCCCACTGGTTGAAGTTGCCGATAACGCTGACGCGTTCTGCATTGGGCGCCCAGACGACAAAACGAACGCCGTCAATGCCATGCTGCGCGATCAGGTGGGCGCCCATGGTCTGGTGCGCCTGCAGCAGGCGACCCTGGCCGAACAGGTAGGTCTCATCGCTGCTCAGGCTGGATGGAAAGGTGTAGGGGTCATGTTGTTCGTAGCTGGAACCATTGGCTTCAATCCGAAGCAGGCAGGGCCTGACCAGCCCGTCTCCATGCCATTCGAACATGCCGTTGGCGTGCGTGCGCGTGAGTGGATCCCAGCCTTCAGCGGTTTTTAGCCAGACGCGCTCCGCATAAGGCAGAAAGGTGCGAAAAACCTGTTTGGTCGCTTCACCTTTGGGCGCGTCATGCAGGCCTAGATAAGCGAATGGATCGTGATGCCTGGCATCAAGAATGAATTGTTGCTGGATATCTTGCTTAGGCTTGGCCAAGGTTCTTCTCTTTAAATTTTTCGAAATTTTCCGGCTACCGCTCGATTCTACTAGATTCTCGTCGAAAATCGCGCCTATAATGGCTTCAAGGTCGTAGATAAAGGCGGAACAGCCTGTCACTGCGGCTTCTTTGGCGTTCGCCAATGCCAAACTATAAATCAGGAGAGCTCAAAATGCAGCAGGATTTAACTTCTTCTCGTTTCATAAGTGCACTAACAAAAAACACGGTAGCCCTAATTCTTGCCGGTGGCCGAGGTAGCCGGCTGAAGGATCTGACCAATTGGCGAGCGAAACCGGCAGTTCCCTTTGGCGGCAAGTTCCGCATTGTCGACTTTCCCCTTTCCAACTGTATCAATTCCGGTATCCGCCGCGTGGGCGTTGTTACCCAGTACAAGTCTCACAGCCTGATTCAGCATATCCAGCGCGGCTGGGGTTTCCTGCGTGGCGAATTCAACGAGTTCGTCGAGTTGTTGCCGGCGCAGCAGCGCATAGAGGAAGAATGGTACAAGGGGACGGCGGATGCCGTATTCCAGAATCTCGATATTCTGCGCATGATGACCCCGGAGTACGTGCTGATCCTAGCTGGCGACCATATTTACAAGATGGATTACGGTCAGATGCTAGCCGACCATGTGCGTAACAAGGCTGACATGACCATTGCCTGCATCAATGTGCCGATCGAGGAAGCCAAGGCCTTTGGTGTGCTCAAGGTAGATGAGAATTTGCGCGTGGTCGATTTCAAGGAGAAATCCCCCAATCCCGATCCCTTGCCGGATGATCCGACCCAGTCTTTCGCCAGTATGGGTATATATGTCTTCAATGCCTCGTTTTTGTACGAGCAGCTGATTCGCGATGCGGATGACCGCAACTCCACGCACGATTTCGGGCATGACATCATCCCTTATCTGATCAAAAAATACCGGGTCTATTCCCACAGATTCACCGACAGCTGCGTCGGTGCAGCCAATGGCAACTACTACTGGCGAGATGTTGGTACGGTAGATGCTTACTGGGAAGCTAATATGGAACTGACCAAAGTGGTGCCCGAATTGAATCTCTACGATCATTCCTGGCCGATCTGGACGCATCAGGAACAATTGCCGCCTTGCAAGTTCGTATTCAATGATGAGGGACGTTGCGGTGGCGCGACCGATTCGCTGGTTTCCGGCGGCTGCCTGATCAGTGGCACCAAGGTGCACAATTCCGTGCTGTTCTCGGATGTGCGTGTACACAGTTACAGCCAGATCGATGGCGCAGTCCTCCTGCCCAAGGTGGAAGTCGGGCGCAATGCGGTGCTGAAGAACGTCATTGTGGACAAGGCGACCCGCATCCCGGAAGGCATGCAGATCGGCGTCAATCCGGAGGAGGATCGCAAGCGTTTCCACGTATCACCCAACGGTATCACCTTGGTGACATCGGAAATGCTGGGGCAGGGAATACATTACGCACGATAGTTTTCAGCATGCGTCTCAGGACGCATCAACAGTTTTTTTGGAAATAAAGGTTTTACCAATGTCTGCGTCATCCAAGCTTTACCTCAATCTCTACTGGCACATGCATCAGCCGGATTATCGAGACAGCATCACCGGCGAATACGTTCTGCCTTGGACCTATCTGCACGCGCTGAAGGATTACACCGATATGGCCTACCATCTCGAATCCAATCCGACGGCGCGCGTGAGTTTCAATTTTGTGCCGGTTCTGCTCGATCAACTGGAAGACTATGCAGAACAGTTCAGGACGGGTGAGATGCGCGATCCATTGCTGGCGCTGCTGGCAGAGAAGGATCTGAACAACCTGTCGGACGCGCGCTGCGAGCTGATCATCCAGAGCTGTTTCAAGAGCCATCACGAAAAGATGCTGTCGCCGTTCAGTCACTATCAGCGGCTTTACAACATCTTCAAGACGCTGGAATCCGAGAGCGTGACGCCTTTCAATTATTTGTCCGCACAGTACAAGGCCGATCTTCTGGTCTGGTATCACCTGGCATGGACCGGCGAGAGTATCCGCCGTGAAAACAAGTTGGTGCAAGGCCTGATGAACAAGGGCTTCCAGTTCACGCTGGATGACCGCCTGAAACTTTTCAAATTGATTGGTGAGTTGATCACCGGATTGATTCCGCGCTACAAGAAGTTGCAAAAGAACGGCCAGATCGAGATTTCCTCAACTCCGCACTACCATCCGATCCTGCCCTTGCTGCTGGATTTCAGGGCGACGCGTGATGCCATGCCGTATGCGCCCTTGCCGCGCAACAGCATGTATCCGGGTGGTCGGCTGCGGGCAGAAGCGCATATCACTCAGGCGCAGGAATCGCATGTCAGGAGATTCGGTGAAAAGCCGGCTGGCATGTGGCCGGCGGAGGGCGGCGTCTCTCATGCTGCGCTATCCTTGCTGGCTCAGCACGGCGTGAAATGGGCGGCGACAGGGGAGGGTGTGCTGGCCAACAGCCTGTACAAATCCTATCAAACCTCCGATTTGCCTCCGCGTGCGGATTATCTTTATAAACCGTACCGTGTCACCGATGGTGTAAAGGACATCGCCTGTTTCTTTCGCGACGATCTGCTCTCCGACAAAATCGGTTTCGAGTATTCCAAGCTGCATTCGAATGACGCCGTCCGGGATTTCATCAGCACGCTTGAGCATATCCAGAAGTCCACGCCCAAGGGCGAACATCGTGTGGTCAGTGTCATCCTCGACGGCGAGAATGCTTGGGAGTATTACCCGTATAACGGCTATTACTTCCTGAGTGAACTGTATCAGGCCCTGTCTGTGCACCCCCATATCGAGATGACGACCTTTAGCGACATCCTGGACAAGTGCAAGACGGGCGAGGTGGGCACGGCAGATTTGCCGACGGTAGCCGCCGGTAGCTGGGTCTATGGCAGTTTCAGCACGTGGATCGGTTCGCCAGAGAAAAACTTCGGCTGGGATCTGCTGTGCGATGCCAAAAAGGTCTATGACAAGGTGATGCAGTCGAGCCTGCTCAGCCCTGAGGAGCAGGCTGCATGCGAACGTCAATTGGCGATATGTGAGGGTTCCGACTGGTTCTGGTGGTTCGGCGATTACAATTCGGCCGTAAGTGTGGATAGTTTCGACCGGCTCTATCGCCGCAATCTGGGCAATCTTTATCATCTGCTGAAGCAGCCTACCCCCAGTGTCCTGAACAAGCCGATCAGCATCGGCAGCGGCGATCCGGACATGGGTGGAACCATGCGCCGAGGCCAGGAAGTGTAAGCAGGACATATAAAAATGGATTTTTCATCAACATTCTGCGAGGAGCAGAGTCGTGGCTAAAACAGTCGCTTTGTTGTTAGGGGTGCATGCACATCAACCCGTAGGTAATTTCGAATCGGTGCTGGACGATGCGCATGTTCGTTGTTATGGGCCATTTTTACGTGTGCTGCATCAGTATCCGGATTTCAAGTTCGCCATCCATCTCAGCGGCTGGCTGCTTGAGTACATGCTGAAACACTTTCCGGAGGATATGGCTTTACTGAAGGAGATGGTGGCGCGCGAGCAGGCAGAACTATTCGGTGCCGGTTTCACCGAGCCGGTGCTGGCGGCGATTCCGGCCAGGGACCGGGTCGGCCAGATCAAGAAGCTCTCCAGCTATCTGCACAAGGAGTTTGGCGAAACACCGCATGGCGCCTGGCTCACCGAGCGGGTTTGGGAATCCACCGTGGTGCCGGCCCTGTCGGAATCGGGCATCCGTTATGTGACTGTCGACGATTATCACTTCATGTGTACCGGCAAGGACAGCAGTGCGCTAGGTGGCTATTATTCGACCGAGGAGGACGGTCATCAGATCGACCTGTTCCCCATCTCTGAAGCGCTGCGTTACCGGTTGCCGTTCTCGCCGGCAGAGGAAGTGGTCGGCTATCTGGAAAGTCTGGCCGACGACAGCAAGCAAGCGGCGGCCATCTATTTTGACGATATCGAGAAATTCGGCATCTGGCCAGAGACCTACGAATGGGTCTATGAACGCGGCTGGTTGCGCAACTTCATCGAAGGCGTGCTGCGCTCCGACATCATCAAGCCCATGCGTTACAGCGAATATCACGCCATGGCCAAGACCCGCGGCGTGGTCTATCTGCCGACCGCATCCTATATCGAAATGAACGAGTGGACACTGCCGGTGCCGGCTGCGCACCATTATGCGGATCTGGTGCAGCAGGAGAAATACAACAACCGCTACGAAGTGACCAAGCCCTATGTGCGTGGCGGCATCTGGCGCAACTTCTTCATGCGTTATCCGGAATCGAACTGGATGCACAAGCGCATGCTCAAGCTGTCCGAGCGTTTCCATTCGCTTCCGCCCAACAAGCAGAGCCCGGAGATGCTGGCCGCGCTCTATGAGTGCCAAGCTAATGATGCCTACTGGCACGGCCTGTTCGGCGGCCTCTATCTGCCGCATTTGCGCCGAGCCGTGTTCAACGCCATGTTGAAACTGGAAGCCATGCTGGACAAGGTTACCGAGCGGCCTTACAAGGTTCTGCAGGATCTGGATATGGATGGTTATGACGAAGCCTTCCTGCAGAACGGTCAGTTGCAGGCGGTCGCCCGGCTCGACGGCACGGCCTCGATCTGCGAATTCGATACCTATGCGCTGCATCACAACTTCTGCGACACCTTGACGCGTCAGGCCGAACATTACCACCGCAAGGTGCACGCCGAGCCGGCGCATGAAACAAGCGGCAGCGGCATTTCCAATCCGCACGAACGTATGAGTTCGAAACATGAGATCACAGAAGCGGATCTGGCAGTCGACGCTTACCGCAAGACCATGTTCATCGACTTCTGGAAGGATGAGGCGGTCGGCATGAAACAGCTCGGCTATCGTCGGCCGACGGCGGGCAAGACATCGCTGGACTTTTGTGCCAGCCTCAACGGCGGCAAGGTCGGCAAGAAAATCACGTTGAACAAGGACACCCTGCTGACGCAGTACAAGTTTACCAAGCTGCCGCATGGTTCCTTCATGGTCGAGATCAACCTTGCCATGCCGAGCTGCGACGGTCCGGCCGGTCGTTATCGCTCGGGCGAGAATATCCTTGGCGGTTTCGGTCAGCCGCTGAGTTTCTCCGGCATGAAGGAGATTATGCTGGAGGACGAAGTGTTGGGCGGCTCTGTCTATCTGCATAGCAGCCTGCCTTGTGCTTTCACCAGCTATCCGCATTTCAGTGTGTCGCAATCCGAGGCCGGGTTCGAGAAGATCATGCAGGCGGTGACGCTGCTGCTCGAATGGCCTTCCGATGCGCTTGTGGAAGATCTGGAGATTCAGGTTCGCGTCTCGCCCGGTATTGAAGCCATCGGTTGATCAGGGCGACTGTTCCGAAGCGACAGGAATAGAGCGGCATGAGCAAACGTATCGGCGTCGATGTTGGAGGAACAAATCTGCGGGTGGCGGTCGTTGATGGCCTGAAAGTCGTTGACGAATACCGTTGCCATGCGGATTTTTCCGCCATCTGTCACACCAATCCGCCGGATGCCGCCTGGCAGCAGATCATTGCCATAACAGTCGAAGCCTTGCAGAAAATGCTGGAGCAGCATCCTGATGTGGCCTCGGTCGGTATCGGCTTCCCCGGATTCATCGACCCGGTGCGCGGCACCGTACTGCAGTCTCCCAATCTGCCGGGACTGCGTGATGTCGATCTGGCGGGTGACCTGGCCGCTGCATTACAACGCCCCGTTGTCGTGGAGAACGACGCCAACGCGGCAGCCTATGGCGAATACAAGCTGCATCCGCAGTCTGTCGCCAGTCTCATTTTTCTCGGTCTCGGCACCGGCGTAGGCGGTGGCCTGATTGTCGATCACAAACTGATCACCGGCACGCACGGCTTCGCCATGGAGGTGGGTCACCTGATTGTCGAGCCGGGTGGACGTTTATGTGGTTGCGGCAATCGCGGCTGCATGGAGCAATATGCCTCGGCCAGCGGCGTCAGCCTCAGTTACGAAGCAGCTACCGGCCAGGTAATGGAAACCGACGCGATTGCCGGACTGGCGGAGCAGGGCGACGCGCATGCCCAGGCGGCTTTCAATCTGGCTGCAAATGCTTTGGCGCAGGCGCTGGCACATATTCTCAAGGTGGTGGATGTCCAGCAGGTCGTCATCGGTGGCGGCATGAGCAAGGCCTGGCCGCTGATGCAACAGGCTTTCCGGCAACGGCTGGATCAGGATCTGATTCCGGTGTTGCGTGGCAGGGTCGACGTCCGTATTTCCAATAGCGGCGATCATGCCGGCGTCATCGGTGCCGCGCATCTTTCCAGTACAAATGTTTGAATCGGGTCGCTGCTAGCTGCTCGATGAGAAATCCGCTCAGCTGCCATCGCTGATGCGGTCACGTCCTTGATGCTTGGCCTGATACAGCGATTTGTCCGCCTGTTCGACCAGACTGAGCGCTTTATCCGTCTGTGCCGGTATCCTGGTGGCCAGCCCTATGCTGAGGGTCAGAAAATCGCTGACACCGGATTTGGCATGCGGGATCCTTTCCTGCGCTATAGCTAATTTGCATCGTTCCGCCACTTTTCTGGCGGAAGCCT
>JAEWTK010000130.1 GCA_023459535.1 Pseudomonadota bacterium | reverse complement strand
CGCTTTCGAGGCGGAATACGGGCTATTGGGTTCATACGGATGCGTTTCAGTGAAGGCCGACGCATCGGGTGCGAGCGAGCCGTAAACCTCATCGGTGGACACGTGCAGGAAGCGGAAATCCTGCCTTTCCTGTTCCGGCAGACTCGTCCACCAGCCGCGCGTGGCTTCCAGTAGATTGAAGGTGCCAACGATATTGGTCTGGATGAAATCATCCGGACCGCTGATGGAACGATCAACGTGAGATTCGGCGGCAAAGTTGATGATGGCACGGGGCTGATATTGTACGAGCAAGTCGGCTACCAATGTCTTGTCGCCGATATCGCCTTGTACGAAGACATGCTGCGCATTGTCTTTCAGGCTGGCCAGGTTCTGCAGATTGCCGGCGTAAGTGAGCTTGTCCAGATTAAGCACCAGCTCGTCGCTTTGCACCAGCCAGTCCATGACAAAATTCGAGCCGATAAAGCCGGCGCCGCCCGTGACTAATATCATTGATTTTCGATCTTTCGTTTTATAGTTTTCAAGCAGATCAAACTGCTGTCATAACCAGATTGCTATATCGTCAGAAACAAATTTAGCGGGTGATCCGGCATCTGTTCAAAACCGTATTGTTTGTAAAAATCGACGGCAGCCGGTTTTGCGTTAACCACAATACCGATGCCGCCAACCTCCTGCGAAATTCGAGTAATTCGATCTATGGCGTCGAACAGCAATGCCTCGCCAACTCGTTGCCCTTGATGTCGAACCGAAACCGCCAATCTCCCCAACCGAAAAACAGGTACCCTTGCAGGCAACCGCTTTTGATACTGCGCAGGAAGATCGACATTCACCAGTTCAGCAACCGTGATTGCGTAGTAGCCGAGCACCTCGATGCTCGCATTATCGGCAACAGCTACAAAGGTCGAGGAAACCCCTCTATCCTTGTGCTGCCTGGCCACTTGCTTGAACCAGCGGTTTAAATCCTCATTGCCGCAATCAAAGGCCTTCCGGTCATGCTGACTGTTCAGCGGCAGGAAGATCATTGCTCTTCATCTTGTGGTAACGCGCCTGTGCCTGAATAAATTTTTCATTCCTGGGTGGCGGGTTTTCGATCAATTCGAGCAACCTCATCGATTCCCGGCGCGTCATGACAAGTGTGGATTCGCTTTCAATAACTCTTTCCGCTTTTTCCAAGGCAGCTTGAACAACAAACTGGTTGATCGTTGCACCAACGAGATCAGCAGCCGTTTGCAGTTTATCCTGCACATGTCCGGTGACCCTGGTTGTGATTCGCTTTCCGTTTTGAGCAAGCATTGCAACCTCCTTACTTAGCAAATTTCAATTGAATCAGTATAAGCAAGTGGTGTCATTTTGTCACCTTAATTGAGGTGGATCAAAATAGAGAGGTTTCTCGCGGAGCGATAAAACTCCAAGACACTTAAAGAAACTCCAAGACACTTAAAAAGAGTATCTCAAGTTAAATTACCCCCGGCAAAGCCGAGAGCTTACTGGGTGCGCCCCTCAAGGCCGCAAGGGGCAGGCCGTGGTTGTATGGGGCGTTCGCCCCAACAACACACGCTCGAATAGGGGTACAAACAATTGACTACACCCATATTCAATTTCTACCCCCCCCACCCTAGCCCTCCCCCTGCAAGGGGGAGGGAATTCGAGCAAATTTCACCGAAGAAGGCATGATCCGTGCACCTTAGCCCCCCCCTGCAAGGAGGAGGGGATTCGAGAAGAACTCTAACTTTGTTTTTATGACCGTCGCATAGGTCAAATCTTGTTGAGTCCCCCCGGCATAGCCGGGGGTTTACCTCACTTAATTAGCCTTTAAATCACGATAGAAGTTTTCATGCGGCCCGGCAGCTTCCAGATAAATCAGGCGCACCTCTTGCTCCACGATATATCCAAGCAGATAAAGCTGCCCCTGGCTGCGGAATTTGAAGACCCGCAATTGAGCCAGATCCCCTTTTTTCCTGTCACCAACGTCCGGATTCTCTGCAATTTTTTCTACGGCAGCATCAACATCTGCCGCTATATTATCGTGAAGCTTTTTATACTGCCGGGAGAAGCGCCTGGTCTGGCGAACCTCGTAGATCATTCGGCGCGGCTACGCGCCACAAATGGCATGGCATCCTCTCGCGGTTCTGCCATTGAAGCCAACGACTCGGCAATAAAGGTCACTGGCAGATCAGGATTGTCCAGCGCAGCACGCCCTACTTTCGCCCAGTACTCTACCTGGCCGGAGATTGTACGATGCTCTGCTGCCGCATCAGTCTTGGCCTGATCATAGAGTGTCTGTTCAATACGAATTGATGTGGTTGCAGTCATATCAGCACCTTACTACATTTGTGGTAAAACCATCTTAGCATAGCATGTAGTCAGCAGTAAACGCGATGGCTGCATATTCTGAACATTACCAGTTATCCGTAAAACCCTTGATCTCCCGGCGCTGGCGCTTGGTCGGCCGGCCGCTTCCGCGCTCACGTTGCGCATGGTCATTTTCGCGTGTGACTGCCACCTCGGCACGCCTTGCGCGGCTGGATTCGGTTTCCTCATACAGCAACTGCGCTTCCGGTGCGCCACGGCGCTGGTTGGAAAGCCCACGCACCCGCACTTCAATTTCGAAATCCTTGGTGCGGATATGCACCGATGCGCCGATTTTGACTTCTTTTGCCGGTTTGACACGGTCGCTGTCGACTCTGACCTTGCCGCTGTCTACGGCATCTGCAGCGATGCTGCGTGTTTTGAAAAAACGTGCGGCCCACAACCATTTGTCAAGCCGACACTTTTCCTTTTCTGTTTCGTTTCTGTCCTGATTGGCCATTGGCTTCAATCGTCCGATTTGTTGCTGTCGTAGATCTTGCGGAAGCCTTCCAGCACACGCTGCACGCGCCCCATGACACTTTCCGGCCGGTAATCGCCCTTCTCATCCAGTTCACCGGCGTTGAGTCCGGTCAGGTATTCCAGGCCTTCCAGCACATGGGCAAA
>JAEWTK010000129.1 GCA_023459535.1 Pseudomonadota bacterium | reverse complement strand
CTCAGGGCAGGATCATTTGGTGCTTTTCTTTTCCGGCGGCTGCATCATGCAGGTCTCTTTGCCGTTATTGCCACCGAAATCGTCTGGTTCGAAATACTCCACACGCAAGCTCCAGCGGCCGCCGGATACACGTTTGGCGGTAGCCAGCGCAGTGGTTGGCTCACCCTTCCGGCGCACGGTATCGAGGTAGTAGCTGGCTGCCAGCTGGTTGCCGACCGAAACGGCATTGCCGTAGAACTTGATGCCGTTCTCGGTTTGCGCGGTGTATTCGTAGGCGCCGAATCTGCCGGAACTTGCCACCAGATTGAGGCGCAAGGTGACATCGACCTTGTATTTACCGACTTTCTGGTTTTCGCCCTCACAGCTGTATTTGCCGCTATAGTTGGGGCCGGTGAAAGCAGGCTGATTGGCCTGCGCGGTTTGGTAAAAGCCTGTAAACAAAACAAAAACAACAATAAGAAGTTTCATGAAGTCGCTTGATAAGAAAACGTTGCGGGTAAAGCGCGCATTGTATCCCGAGAAGCGGCTAGAAGCATTTGTTTTTTCATCATTTTTTTGTGTTGCCGCGTCACCTGCATTATGATGTGCGCTTTTGCGAAATCTCGCGATTTTTTTACCCAGAACTCCCGATTTACGCCTGACTCATTGATGGATATTTCATGCTCCGCAACCAGCTCCGAACGTTCGCTGCCCTCAATATTCTTCTCCTGATCTCGCTCGCGGGCTGGCTCTACTGGCAAAATCGGCCGGTACCACTGGCCGTGCCGGAACTGCCCCAGCAAAAGATGCAATGCGCTTCCTATGCGCCTTATTACACGCCGGGGCAAAGCCCGTTTATCAAGGGCACGCACATCAGCCCGCAGCAGATCGAGCACGATCTGGCCCTGCTGGCCGAACGCTTCGATTGCGTGCGCACGTATTCCGTCGGCCAGGGGCTGGACCATGTGCCGGAAGCCGCGGGCAAGCTGGGGCTGGAAGTGCTGCTCGGGGTATGGATCGGCTGGACCGATGCCGAGAACCAGCGCGAGCTGACACTGGGCCTCAAGCTCGCCAACCAGTATCCGGACGTGATCCGCGCCCTGATCGTGGGCAACGAGGTGCTGCTGCGCAAGGAACAGAAACCGGCCAAGCTCAAGGCTTATCTGGAGCGTGCCAGAGCCTCGACCGACGTTCCCATCACCTATGCCGACGTCTGGGAGTTCTGGCTCAAGAACAAGGAAATAGAGGGTTCGGTCGATTTCATCACGGCACATATCCTGCCCTACTGGGAAGATGAGCCGCAAGCCATCGAAGCCTCTATCAGCCATGCCGTCAACGTCATGAACCGGCTGGAGCAGACGTTCGACAAACCCATCCTCATCGGCGAGACCGGCTGGCCGAGCGCCGGCCGCCACCGCAACGGCTCCGCGCCCGGCAACGTCAATCAGGCGCGCTATATCCGCGAGTTTCTGCAGACGGCGCACGAAAAGGAATGGCGCTACAACCTGATCGAGGCCTTTGACCAGCCCTGGAAGCGTGTGCTGGAAGGCACGGTAGGCGGCCACTGGGGAATTTACGATAGCCAGTTGCAGGCAAAATTCTCACTGACCGATGCCATCGCCGAACGCAATGACGGCTGGTGGCCGTGGCTCTCCGCCTGCGCCGGCATATTGCTGTTCGGCCTGCTTGGATTACGTACACGGGCAACCGGCAGCACTGCGCGCAATACCCTGACGATGCTGCCGCTCGGTGCGGCTGCCGGCATCATGGCTTATCTGCAGGCAGGCTATCTTGTGGATGCCTGCAGGGATATTGTCGAATGGCTGGCGCTGGGCGGCGTGACTCTGGTCGGCTGGGTCGGTCTGCTGGTGTTGCCGGCATTGGCGCTGAATCAAAATGCCAAGGCAAAACGCTGGGCAGGTTTCAGCCTCTGGCTACTGGCAGCGACGGCGCTGATTGCCAGCGCACTGCTGCTGTTCGATGGCCGCTACCGCGATTTCCCGCTGAGCCTCTACCTGCTGCCTGCCCTGCAATTCGGCCTGCTGCTGAAACTGACCGGCATGGAAAACCTTCCGCAACCCAGGGCGTTTGTCTACATGCTGGCACTGGCTGCGGTCTTCAGCCTCGCCCTGCTATGGCTTGAGCCGTTGAATCTGCAACTATGGGCCTGGCTCGTGCTGCTGTCGTTGCTGATATCATCCGCCGTGTCCCCAAATCGCCAACCTGATTCCGCTACCGTCCAACCATGATCGCTGCCGTCAAACGCTACACACCTCCCCTGATCTTCGCGCTGGCGATTGCCATCGTGCATGCCGCGCTCTGGCTAACGATCAACCGGGCCCTGCCCCTGATCGATGCACCACCCATCGTCAATGGCCTCGCCTACAGCGGATTCCAAAAGGACCAGAGTCCGCTCGAGCAAACGTACCCGACAACGGACCAGCTGATACGTGACTTACGCATACTGGATAGCTATACCGACCGCATCCGGACCTATGGCGCCGTGGAAAACCCGGAGGTAGTGGCGCTTGCCAACGTCATCGGCATGAAAGTAACGGCGGGTGCCTGGCTGGGACCGGAGGACGAAGCCAATCAGCGCGAGATCAAGACCTTGCTGGCCAAGGCCGAGATTTATCCCAACATACAAAGGCTCATCATCGGCAACGAAGCGCTGTTACGCGAGGATCTGGAAGTCGAGGAGCTGATTGTCTACCTCGATCAGGTCAAGGCCCAAACCAAACTTCCGATCTCGACCGCCGAACCCTGGCATGTCTGGATCAAGCACCCGGAACTGGTACGACATGTCGATTTCATCTCCATCCACCTGCTGCCCTACCACGAAGGCGTGCCGGTTGAAGAGGCCGTGGATTACGCCATGCAGCGTTACAACGAGCTGATGGACCGCTTCCCGCGCAAGAAGATCGTCATCACCGAAGTCGGCTGGCCCAGCAAAGGGCCTGCCATCGGCGCTTCGGTCGCATCGCAGGTGAACCAGGCCCGCTTCGTGCGCGAGTTTCTCGCCAGAACCGCCTACAAGAGCTACGACTACTACCTGATGGAAGCCATCGACCAGCCATGGAAAGTGGACATCGAGGGCTGGGCCGGCCCTTACTGGGGCATGCTGGATGCCGAGCGCAACCCCAAGTTCTCGCTGGCCGGAGCCGTACCGCGTGACGACCGCTGGATCGGCAAGGCGGCCTGGTCCACCCTGCTCACCTTCCCGCTTATCCTCTTTATCGCCTGGCGCTTCCGCCACTGGCGACTGGGCGGGCGCATCTCAATGGCGTTGTTGACACAAGCCTGTATCACGACGCTGGTCATCGCCTGGAATCTGCCGGGAGATTACTACTACACGCTACGCGATTTCGTCATCCTGATCGGCCTCATCTTTGCCATGCTAATGACATCGGCGGTGCTGATGATCTATGGCGTCGAGTTCAGCGAGGTCATGTTCAAGGGCGGCTGGCGGCGTTTCTACCGGCGCGCCGAACCTGTGCCGGCGGCGCAGGAGAAGTTTGTCTCCGTGCATCTGGCCTGCTACAACGAACCGCCGGCCATGGTCATCGCCACCATCGAGAGTCTGGCGAAGCTGGAATACACCCATTTCGAGGTCATCGTCGTCGATAACAACACCAAGGACGAAACGCTGTGGAAGCCGGTGGAAGCCTATATGGCAAGCCTGCCGGACAACTTCCGCTTCTACCACCTGCCGCAATGGCCGGGTTTCAAGGCCGGCGCACTGAATTTCGCGCTACGCGAGACCGACCCGCGCGCCGAGGTGATCGGCGTGGTCGATGCCGATTACGTCGTTACACCGGACTGGCTGGCCGTGCTGGTGCCGCATTTCGCCGAAGAACAGGTCGCCGTTGTGCAGGCGCCGCAGGCGCACCGCGACTGGGAGAACAACTTCTTCCGCCGCATGTGTAATTGGGAGTTCGAAGGCTTCTTCCGTACCGGCATGCACCACAGACACGAACGCAACGCGTTGATCCAGCACGGCACCATGACGCTGGTGCGCCGGCAGTCTTTGCAGGATGTCGGCGGCTGGTCCGAATGGTGTATCTGCGAAGACACCGAACTCGGCCTGCGCCTGCTGGAAAAAGGCATGGACCTGCGCTACGTGGATGAGACCTTCGGCCGCGGCCTGACCCCGGCCAACTACAAGGCACTGAAGTCGCAACGCTTCCGCTGGGCGTTCGGCGCCATGCAGATCCTCAAGCACCACCTACCCATGCTGCTCGGTAAATCTCCGCTCAACTTCGGCCAGCGCTATCACTTCCTCACCGGCTGGTTTGGCTGGCTTGGTGATGCGCTACAACTGTTCTTCACCTTAGGCTCAATCGCATGGACCATCGCCATGCTGGCCCTGCCCAAGGAGTTCAGCCTGCCGATGTCCATCATGCTGCTGCCTGTCCTCTGCTTCCTCGCCATCAAGGCGGCCATGGGGCCGATTCTTTACCGCCGCACCATGAACTGCAGCTGGGCAGACATCTTCGGCGCCTCGCTTGCCAGCCTCGGGCTGTCGCACGCCATCGCCAAAGGCATCATCATGGGGCTCATCAAAAAAGATGGTGTCTTCAAGCCGACAGCCAAGGGCAAGGGTGCCGGCGGACGGCTCACCATCTTCGAACCGGTACACGAGGAACTGCTGTTGCTCATCGCCCTCATACTTTGCGCAGTCGCCATGCTTTACAGCCGCGGTGTCGAGAATCTGGACGCACAGCTGTGGGTGGCCATGCTCAGCCTGCAGACCCTGCCTTATATCAGCGCCGTGGCTTCGCAACTGATCGAGCAAAGACCGGACAAACCGATTCCACAGGGCAATTAATCAAGGGATACGTCGCTCGACAAACAGGCTGCAGCCCAATATATGCTTGGCCTGTTTTTTCGCCGATACCATCGCGGCTGAGACCTCATGATGGCTTCCATAGAGGAACGGCATTATCTTGGCCGCGCCGATAGAGATACTGACTATCGGAAAGAAGACCCGGTTGCCCGACCGGTCTTCGGATTGTATTCCACCACGATGGCGGTCAATCTCGTCATAAAAACCTGCCGCCGCTTCCTCAAATTTACTCATCATCTGGCGGCAGCGGGCTTCCCAATCGGCACTCTGAAATACCACGATAAAATCATCACCGCCTACATGACCC
>JAEWTK010000128.1 GCA_023459535.1 Pseudomonadota bacterium | reverse complement strand
GGCCTGTCCGGTAGCGAGGATATGCTCGGCCTGGCTCGGTGACGTGATCATGCCGACCGCGCCGGTGGCGATGCCTGCCTGCTGGCGGATGGCGGTGGCGAACGGTGTCTGGTAACCAGGC
Organism: Pseudomonadota bacterium; assembly: GCA_023459535.1. GTDB lineage: Bacteria > Pseudomonadota > Gammaproteobacteria > Burkholderiales > Methylophilaceae > UBA6140. Next base: position 5,955 of record JAEWTK010000128.1, on the reverse strand, counting down.
CCGACCGGGATTTTGGCATCCAGAATCAGCCCGCCGCTGGAACAGTCGATCAGGTCGACGCCGATCTCCTTCATCCATTTCGCCAACTGTACCGATTGTTCGATTTCCCAGCCGCCTTCCACCCAGTCGGTGGCGGAGATGCGCACGAACATGGGTTTGTCCTGCGGCCAGAAATCGCGCATGGCGCGTGCCAGGCGCAAGGCCAAACGACAGCGGTTCTCAAGACTGCCGCCGTATTCGTCGTCACGCTGGTTGGATAGCGGTGACAGGAAAGAATTCAATAGATAACCGTGTGCGCAGTGCAGTTCCAGCACCTCGAAGCCGGCTTCCAGCGCGCGGCGGGTAGAAGCCATGAACTGGTCGAAAATAACCTCGATCTCGGCCAGCGTCAGCGCGTGCGGTGTTGCATGTTGCGGGGTGACGGCGATGGCGGAAGGGGCGACTGTCTGCCAGCCGCCCTGGGCGGGCGTCAGGTAGTGGCTGCCATTCCACGGCGTATCGCAGGAAGCCTTGCGGCCGGCATGGGCGATCTGGATGCCGGCGATGGAGCCTTGCCGCTTGATGAAATCGACGATGGGTTTCAGGGCGTCACGCTGTTCGTCCGACCACAGGCCGAGGCAGAAGGGCGTGATGCAGCCTTCCGGGCAGACCCCGGTGGCCTCGACGATGACCAGCGAGGCGCCGCCGACCGCGCGGCTGCCGTAGTTGACCAGATGCCAGTCGTTCGGCATGCCGTCGGTGGCTGAATACTGGCACATGGGTGAGACGAAGATGCGGTTCTTGAAGGTGGTTTCGCGGATTTTGAGTGTGCTGAATAACTGGGACATGGCATCAATCAGGAGTAATTTGGTCGATTGATTATAGCGCGGCTTGAAGCAGGCGGGCGGGGCAAAAAAGAGCCCTGTCAGGGATCCTTGCAAATCCCTGACAGGGAGTCGGAGGAGAGTGATGGGAGATCAGCACTTTCAGTATGATTTAGCAAACTTTGTGCCATATAATTTTATTTAATTAAATCATTGCCTTGTGTAAATTCATGCCGGGGCATGGTGGTTGCAGGCAACCAGTTGGCTGTCTATAACCACCAGTTTCAGCTAACAGTAAGTCATGCGAATTCGGGGCAGGATGTCTGCGCCGGTACTCTTTAACATGTTAAAATCAACCCATTTTTAAGCCTTTGGATAATTACCGATGTTTAGCAGAGCAAAAACCCTGAGCGTTGTCGATCCTGAACTGTGGCAACACGTCGAAAATGAGCGCCATCGTCAGGATGACCATATCGAACTGATCGCGTCTGAAAATTACACCAGCCCTGCGGTGATGGAAGCTCAGGGCTCGCAGCTGACCAACAAATATGCCGAAGGTTATCCGGGCAAACGTTTCTATGGTGGCTGTGAATATGTCGACCAGATCGAGCAGGTTGCGATTGATCGCGTCAAGCGCCTGTTTGGTGCCGAATACGCCAACGTGCAGCCACATTCCGGCTCACAGGCCAATCAGGCGGTCTATTTCTCCATCCTCAAGCCCGGCGATACCGTCATGGGTATGAACCTCGGTCACGGCGGTCACCTGACGCACGGTTCCCCGGCCAACTTGTCCGGCAAGCTGTTCAATATCGTGGCTTACGGCCTCGACCAGAACGAAGAGATCGATTACGACGAAATGGAGCGCATTGCGATCGAGTCCAAGCCCAAGCTCTTGATTGGCGGCGCCAGCGCCTACGCTTTGCGTTTCGACTGGGAGCGCATGGCGCAGATCGCCAAGCGCGTCGGCGCCTATTTCATGGTCGACATGGCGCATTACTCTGGCCTCATCGCTGCCGGCGTATATCCGAATCCGGTACCATATGCCGACTTCGTGACATCCACCACGCACAAGACTTTGCGCGGCCCTCGCGGCGGTATCATTCTGGCCAAGGCGGAATATGAGAAGTCACTGAACTCCAGCGTATTCCCTAGCCTGCAGGGCGGTCCGCTGATGCATGTCATCGCCGGTAAGGCTGTGGCCTTCCTCGAAGCTTTCCAGCCCGAATTCAAGGCTTATCAGGAACAGGTATTGAAGAACGCCAAAGCCATGGCGGAAACCCTGGCTTCCCGCGGCTTGCGTATCATCTCCGGCCGTACCGAATCGCATGTGTTCCTGGTTGACCTCCGTCCCAAGGGGCTGACCGGCAAGGCGGCCGATGCGCTGCTGGGTCAAGCGCACATCACCGTCAACAAGAACTCGATTCCCAACGATCCGGAAAGTCCGTTCGTCACTTCCGGTATCCGTATCGGCTCACCTGCCATCACCACGCGCGGTTTCAGGGAAGAAGAAGCGAAGCATGTTGCGAACCTGATTGCCGATATTCTGGATAAGCCGGAAGACGAAGATGTCATCGCCGCCACCCGTGAGAAGGTGCAGGCATTGACCTCACGTTTCCCGGTTTACGGCCACTAGGCTATCCGGAGCGGCATGGGCTGTCCTGCCTGCGGTCTTGAGCATGGTCTGCCAGAGGCAGATACACCGCTGGCGGATGTGCCCAATCTGGGCAAGGTCAGCGCAGGTTGGCTGCAACAGGCTGGTCTAGTTACCTTTGCCGACCTGCAGGCGATGGGTGCGGTGCGCGCATGGCTGCTGGTGGAGGCGCTTGGCATCAAGCCCAGTCTGAATCTGCTCTATGCGATGGAAGCGGCATTACATGGCAGTCATTGGCTGGAGGTCAAGCGCCAGCGCAAGACCGAATTACTGACGCAACTGGAAGCAAGCAGGGAGCAGGGTCTGATATGAAATGTCCATTTTGCGGTGCCGACGATACCCAGGTCATCGACTCGCGGGTCAATGAAGAGGGCAACTCCATCCGTCGCCGCAGACGTTGTGCCAATTGCGACAAGCGCTTCACCACTTATGAGACCGCCGAGCTGCACCTGCCGCAGGTGGTCAAACAGAACGGCAGCCGCGAGGAATTCAGCCGCGACAAGCTGCGCCTCTCCTTTACCCGCGCGCTGCACAAGCGTCCGGTGCCGACCGAGTATGTCGATCGTGCCATCGAGCATATCGTGCAGAAGATACTGGGGCAGGGTGAGCGCGAGATCATGGCGCGTAGTCTGGGCGAGATTGTCATGCAGGAACTGCGGCTGATGGACAAGGTGGCTTATATCCGCTTTGCTTCGGTCTATCGCAGTTTCCAGGATGTCGACGATTTCCATGACGTCATCCGCGACCTCGACAAGCGCGAGCAGGAAAACCACAAGGAAGCGCCGCAACGGCGCAGTACCGACAAGGCCTCAGCCGACTGAGTCCGGCACTGACTTTCAGCCGCCATCATGAAAGCGATCAAAATCCTCAGCCTGATCTCCTTCATCTTGATCTTCATCATCTCCGTCATGTTCTTCGGCTGGTGGGCCATGAAGGACTATTTTGTCTTCGGCGACAGCCGCTTCGACCAGGTGCAATGGATCACCGCCCAGCCGAGTGATGACAACCCCTGTTATCGCGGTGACATGGCTTTCGACCTCAAACAGCGCGTCCTCCTGCGCGGCATGCCGCGCAATATCGCTACCATTCTGCTGGGGCGGCCGACCTGGGAAGATCACGGCCAGATCGAATACGAACTCGGCTATTGCCTCTGGCGTGAACATGGCCTCAGACTGTATTTCGACGACAACGATAGATTGATACGCAGCCGCATCGTGCAGCATTAGCTTCGGGGTGAGATTTTTGCCCGGCTGTGGTCACATATTCAACTGAACAGGCAAATAGGCGTGCACTGCGTATCGCCACCATGGATCTGTACAACTGGATCCGTACAACCAGACATATCTAAGAGTATCCGCATGCTGAACGAACACGATTATCACTACATGGAAGAAGCGCTGGCGCTGGCCGCACAGGGCTTGTACACCTGCATGCCCAACCCGCGTGTCGGTTGCGTCATCGTCAAGGATAGCGTTATCGTCGGCCGCGGTACACATCTGCGTACCGGCGAGCCGCATGCCGAAGTACATGCCTTGCGCGAGGCGGGTGAGCAGGCCAGAGGTGCCGACGTCTACGTGACGCTGGAACCCTGCAGCCATCACGGGCGCACGCCGCCCTGTGCCGATGCGCTGGTCGCAGCAGGCGTCAAACGCGTGTTCGTCGCCATGCAGGACCCCAACGCCAAAGTCGCCGGCAGTGGGCTGGAAAAGCTGCGCCAGCATGGCATTGAGGTCCATTGCGGTTTGTTCGAGCATGAGGCGCAGGCATTGAACCCCGGCTTCATTTCGCGCATGACGCGTGGCTTGCCGTTTGTGCGCTGCAAGGTCGCTGCCAGCCTCGATGGCCGTACTGCGCTGGCCAACGGCGTCAGTCAGTGGATCACCGGCGAGGAAGCGCGCGCCGACGCGCAGCACTGGCGTGCGCGCTCCTGCGCCATCCTCACCGGCATCGGCACCGTGCTTTATGACAACCCGCAGATGAACGTACGCCGGCCGGACCTGGTCGAGATCAAATCCGGCAAACAGCCGTTGCGTGTCGTCGTCGACAGTCGTTTGCACATTTCGCCGGACGCGAAAATACTGGAGGGCGGCAATACGCTGGTGGCCTATGCTGTCGATGCCGAAAATAAAGCACAAGCCTTGCAGGTTGCCGGTGCGAAGCTGATCTGCCTGCCGGATGCCGATGGTCGGGTAGACCTGCAGAAGCTGATGCAGCACCTCGCCTCGCTGGAGATTAACGAGGTGCTGGTGGAAGCTGGCGAGGGCATGAATGGCGCGCTGCAGCAGGCCGACCTGATCGACGAATACCTGTTCTATTTTGCGCCGCTGCTGATGGGCAGTGCAGCGCGCGGTATGTTCGGCCTGCCGTCCATGACCGAGATGACGCAACGCATAGAACTGGAGATTCTGGACATGGACAAACTGGGCGTGGATATCCGCGTGCGGGCAAAACGCAAGCGCTGAGCCATGCTGATCGATACCCATTGCCATCTGGATGCCTCCGAGTTCGATGACGACCGTCCGGCAGTCATCGCCGGCGCGATAGCGGCCGGCGTCGGCATGATGGTGGTGCCGGCGGTACATCGAGACACGTTTGCGCCCGTGCTGCGCTTGCCGCAGCAGCATGCCGAGTGCGCCTGTGCGCTGGGCATCCATCCCATGTACGTCGAACGCTCCACGCCTGATGATTTGCAGGCCTTGAAGCCGCTGCTGGACAATCCGCATGTCGTAGCGGTCGGCGAGATCGGTCTGGATTTCTTCGTCGAAGGCTACAACCGCGAATTGCAGGAGTTCTATTTCATCGAACAGCTCAAGTTGGCCAAGGCCTTCGATCTGCCGGTGATTCTGCATGTGCGGCGCTCGATCGACACCATTCTCAAATATCTGCGTATATATAAGGTGCGCGGTGGCATTGCGCATGCCTTCAACGGCAGCGAGCAACAGGCGCAGGAATTCATCAAGCTCGGTTTCAAGCTGGGTTTCGGTGGTGCCATGACTTATCCGCGCGCCACCAAGCTGCGCCATCTGGCCGAACATCTGCCGCTGGATGCCATCGTGCTGGAGACCGATTCACCTGACATGGCGCCCGAATGGCTGGGTCATGGAGCGCGTAACAGCCCCGAACAATTGCCGCGTATTGCACAGGTGCTGGCAGACCTGCGCCGGGAAAATATCTCTGAAATCATTGATATCACTGGCTTTAACGCCCTGCAGGCATTGCCAAAACTGACCCACTTATGCACACCAGCTCACAAGTCACATTAAGTAATGTTAAAAAATGTTAATAATCCAATAACATACGGTAAGTTATTGATTTATATATACAAAAACACGAGATTAAAAAATAGGCGATGGCAAAAAATCGTTATGGAATGGTAGCTTACATTTTGACGCAACATCAATCCACAAAGTTATCCACAGTTTCTGTGGATTCCCACACGAAGTCTGGGGTCACTGCTGAAGGGGTATTCGACGCAGTCGATTCCAGCCGGCAACGCAGAGT
>JAEWTK010000127.1 GCA_023459535.1 Pseudomonadota bacterium | reverse complement strand
TGATAGATCTGCCCGTCACGCGCCTTGTACTGCAGCGAAGCCGTCTGCGCCTTGATGGTAATGCCGCGTTCACGCTCAAGATCCATGGAATCCAGCACCTGCGCTTCCATTTCACGGTCAGACAAGCCGCCGCACATCTGGATGATGCGGTCGGCCAGTGTGGACTTGCCATGGTCGATATGGGCGATGATGGAAAAATTGCGGATGTTTTTCATAAAGTGCTGACGCTAAGGATACCGATATAAAACCAACAAGAAGGGCGCCTGAGCGCCCTTCTTGTCAATTGGCCATTTGAATGGCCTGATTTTACAGCATTCGCATCACTAACGCACCATGCATGCTACTTCGCAGCCCCTATCTTGACCGGCACGTAGAGCGTGTTTCCGTCACGCAAAACCAGCAGGGCAACCGTCTTGCCTGCAGGGATTGCCGCCAGCTGCTGATCGAACTGTTCCAGGCTCTGCACCTCGGCATTGTTCAAGCCAAGGATGACATCACCACGGCGGATACCGGCCTGCGCGGCGGGCGCTTGCGATTCGACCACCAGCAAGCCGTTGCCGCCGTTGATCTTCTTCTTTTGCTGTGGTGTCAGGTCGCGCAATATCAGGCCGAGACGGTTGGCTTCGGTCTTGGCCGGGGCTTTTGAACTCGCCACCACTTCGTCCTTCTCTGTCGGCATTTCACCCAACGTGATGCTCAGATTGCGGGTATTGCCCTTGCGCAGGATTTCCACCGGCACCTGCTTGCCCGGCTTGGTTGCACCAACCACGCGGGGCAAGTCGGCAGAAGTCTCGATCGGCTTGTTGTCGAACTTGAGGATCACATCCCCGGGCTCAAGACCACCTTTCTCGGCAGGGCTGCCCTTTTCCACATTGGAGACCAGCGCACCGTTGGTACCCTTCATGCCAAACGATTCTGCCAGTTCCTTGTTGATTTCCTGGATGCCGATACCGAGCCAACCGCGCGAGACTTTACCGCTAGCTCGCAGTTGATTCGAGATTTCCATGGCGACGTCGATGGGAATCGCAAAGGACAGGCCCATGTACCCCCCGGTGCGGCTGTAGATCTGGGAATTGATGCCGACCACTTCACCCTTGAGGTTGAACAGCGGGCCACCCGAGTTGCCAGGGTTGATGGCCACATCGGTCTGAATGAAAGGCACGAAGTTCTCCTGCGGCAACGCACGACCCTTGGCACTAACGACACCAGCCGTCAGCGTGCTTTCCAGCCCGAATGGCGAACCGATCGCAACCACCCATTCGCCAACCTTGAGTTGCTCCGGATTGCCTATGGTGACCTTGGGCAGACCGCTGGCTTCGATCTTGAGCAGTGCGACATCCGTGCGCGCGTCGGCACCAATGATCTTGGCGGAGAATTCACGTTTGTCATTGAGCTTGACCACCACCTCGGAAGCATCGCGGATGACGTGGGCATTGGTCATGATGTAGCCGTCGCTACTGATGATAAAACCGGAGCCCAATGACTGCGACTTGTATTCCTGCTGCGGTTCGCTGCCCCCTCCCGGCACACCGGGCATGGGAATACCAAAACGGCGGAACAGTTCAGCCAGCGCCTCGTCCTGAGGCATCCCGGCAAAAGGCGAGCCATTACCCTGCACGACCTGCGTGATACTGATATTGACGACAGCCGGCCCTTGCTTCTCGGCCAGTTGCGTAAAATCAGGAAGCTGGTAAGCCTGGGCATTACCGGCAACGGCCAGATTACCCATCATGGCCAGACACAGTGCAGAAATCGCAATCACTTTCTTGATCATCTATTCACCTCGTTCACACTTTAAATTCACTACAGTTTGATTATCTGTCCGCAGGATGACAGGTTGATGGCTGGGATTCCAGCTTTGCCCCGCTGCATGCCCCTTCAGCCAGAGCAGGCTGAGAACCAGGCCGGCAGCAGCTCCAATGACGGCATAAGTATCCTTCTGAATTGCGCTCGCGCCTGCAGGCAGAAACGCCATGGCAAGCAAGGCACCCACCAACAGAGCCAACAGGGGCATGCCATAAATCTTCATGGAACCCTTGAGCAAGGCCTGCTCATCGACACCGACAATGACCGTATCGCCGACTTTGGCGCCTATGCTATTGGTGGCCCTGAATTCACTCTTGTGGTTGAACAACTTGCCCCATAGCGAAATACCGCAGCCCCTGGATTTGCCGCAGAGACCGCAAGGCTTCTTGCGTATGATCTCCAGCATGGCGTCATCCCCGCTTACGCTGACGACAATTGCGTGTTCTTCAATCATGGGAAAGTTCTATTGTTTGAAATGGACCGAATTGGCAATCTGGGCTACGGTTGCCTGTGGCACTTCGCCGACCACAACGATCTGATGACCGTGATTCACATTGGCGTAGAAATTGGTAGGACCGACCGTGGTCTGACCGACCTTGGGTCTTGTGCCCTTGACCAGAGGCTCAATGAAGAGGGAGACCGAAGACAGCCCATCCGAGAATATCAGTTGATTCACTGCCGCCTTTTTGCCCGGCACCATGCGCTTGATATGATCGATCTGCCTGTATCCGGGAGGCAGTTGCTCCAGACTCCAGTCCTGAGGGCTCTCCGCCAGGCCGGCAGGCACTTCTTCCTCCATGACATAAGGCTTACCAGGATCGACCTGAGGCTTGAACCACTCCATATCGCTCATGTTCAGCAAATTGAGCTGATTGAAGGCAATCTGCTCGATCACCTCACTCTGCTGGTTCAAGGTTGTCGCCTTCAGCAAGAGGCCAAACTCCTTGTCCGTCAGCAGCCTGAAGCCATAGCGATAATCATCACGCGGTTCAAGCAGGACAAGGAAACCCTCTCTGCCAGCCACACGCTCCTGTCCGGTGATCCTTGCCTTGTAGCTGGCTTTGACCAGTTCCAGATTGACTGGCAGCAAAGCCGGGAAAAGATTCTTGCCGCGACGCTTCTCGATCACGACTTTCTCATTGCGCGGACTGAAGATGACGATATCGCTGCCCTGGCTCAGCAATTCCTGCGGCAGGCCATCAAGCATGACAATGCGCGAATATTCGCCCTGCCCGGCATTCATGTGGGTAATTTCGATCGAGCGGCTGTTTGTGCCCGACTGATACATGAAGATTCCCTTGTAGCTCAGATCCCTGGCTGCATGAGCAGCCTTGTCCAGTAACACCCAAGGGTCCTGCTGCGTTACATCATCAGCCAGGGCCAAAGAAAAATGGCTTGCCATCAGGCAAGCCAGCAACCACTTTCCAATCACTTCGCGCGCTCCGTATAGGCGGCGGATTGAATGTAATAGGCGGCGCTGCTGGGCACTACAGATTGATGCGCCTGCAGGTATTCGGCAGGCAGATTCTGCGCGATCTCCATCGGCAGGATATCCTCGGCTTGCTGAGGCTGTTGCTGCAGTACGATCATGCCGACAAACACTACTGCCGCCATCGAAGCTGCAACCGACCACAGCCGGGAAGGTTTCCTGGTGATGGACTCCGGTACCGGTTTTGCATTTTTGGGCGCAAGCACAGCCGGCTCTGCATCAATCTGCTGCATGATCCGCATGCGCAGATCATGTTTGAAAGTCGGACTGCCACGCATGGCATCCCCTATCAGATGATAGGTCATCCAACATTCACGACTTTCACCTTCAGCCTTGAGCGCCGTGTACAGATATTCCGCCTCTTGCAGCGAAATCTCATCGTCTATCAGCGCTGAAATCTGGTCTTTCATGTAGTTCTCCTGCTAATTAAGCGCCGGCTTACCAGCGTTTATCCTGTGGGGTATCGAGCAATGGACGCAACTTTTGCGCGATCGTCTCACGCGCCCTGAAAATACGGGAGCGCACAGTGCCGATCGGGCAGTCCATCAGTGTCGCAATCTCTTCGTAACTCAAGCCTTCGATTTCACGCAAGGTAATCGCAGTCCGCAACTCTTCAGGCAGGCCCTCAACCGTGTCATTGACCGTCTGTGCAATTTCCTTGGTCATCAACTCTGTCTCTGGTGTTTCCATCGTGCGCAACTCACCTGCATCCTCGAAGTTTTCAGCGTCCTCGATCTCGATATCGTTGCTGACCTGAGGCCTGCGCCCCATGGAAACCAGGTAGTTCTTCGCCGTATTGATGCCGATTCTGTACAGCCAGGTATAAAAGGCACTGTCGCCGCGAAAATTAGGCAAGGCGCGGTAAGCCTTGATGAAAGACTCCTGCACCACATCCTCGATTTCCGCCTGATCGCGAATCAACCTGGAAAGCAGACGACCCAGCTTGCGCTGGTATTTGTCCACCAGCATGCCAAAGGCCTGCTTGTCGCCGCGCTGCGCGCGTTCAACCAGTTCCTGATCGATTTCACGGTTGCCAGCTGTGGGATTGGAACCCATAGAGGCCTTGCTCCTTGTTAGCACTTTTTCAACTGTCGGAGTATACCCTTGCATCGTTGTATCAACGAAACTCAGCTGTGAAAATTCTTGCAGTTTCTTCGTGTTCAACATTCATTCTCTCCCGGGCTCAAGACAAATCAATTGCTAGCTTGTCACTAGAGACAGCGCTAAACTCGCATTAGTTCATCCTAACGACCTGTCAAAAACATAGTGAATCCATGCGCGAATACGACGTACTCATCATAGGGAGCGGACTTGCCGGCCTGACCCTTGCACTCAAGGTGGCTGCCAACAAAAAAGTCTGCCTGGTCAGCAAACGCGGCATCAACGACAGTTCAAGCAACTGGGCACAGGGCGGCATAGCGGCAGTGCTGGCCAGCGATGATTCCATCGAAGCGCACATTCAGGACACCTTGACCGCCGGAGCAGGCCTCTGCGATGCCGAGGTCACCCGCCTGGTTGCCGAACATGGTCGAGAGACCGTGGAATGGCTGATTGCCGAGGGCGTGCCTTTCACGCGCGAGGAAGACGACAGCGGCTTTCACCTGACGCGCGAAGGCGGCCACAGCCACCGGCGCATCATCCACGCCGCCGATGCCACCGGCCATGCGGTGCAAAAAACCCTGGCGGAGAAGGTCAAGGAACACCCGAACATCGACCTAATGGAAGACCACATCGCCGTTGACCTGATCACTGCGCGCAAGGTCGGCATCGAAGGCGGCGAATGTCTGGGCGCCTACGTGCTGGACAACACCAGCGGCAAAGTACTGACCATAGGCGCGCAGCATACGGTGCTTGCCACCGGCGGCACCGGCAAGGTCTATCTGTATACCACCAACCCCGACGTTGCCACCGGCGACGGCATTGCCATGGCCTGGCGTGCGGGTTGTCGTGTCGCCAATATGGAATTCATCCAGTTCCACCCGACCTGCCTCTACCACCCGCTGGCCAAGTCCTTCCTCATCACCGAGGCGGTGCGGGGCGAAGGCGGCATCCTCAAGCTGCCGGACGGTACGCGTTTCATGCAGGAACACGACGAACGCGCAGAACTGGCTCCACGCGACATTGTCGCTCGCGCCATCGACTTCGAGATGAAGAAACGCGGCATCGACTGTGTCTATCTGGATATCTCGCATCAGCCTGCGGATTTCGTACTATCGCATTTCCCGACCATCTACCGGCGCTGCATGGAACTGGGCATCGATATCACCAAGGAACCAATCCCCGTCGTGCCGGCAGCCCATTACAGTTGCGGTGGCATCATGACTGACCATATCGGGCGTACCGACCTGCCCGGTCTCTATGCCATCGGCGAGACCGCCTGTACCGGTCTGCATGGCGCCAACCGCCTGGCCAGTAATTCGCTGCTGGAGTGTCTGGTTTTCGGTCAGGCGGCAGCCGAGGACATACTGGCCCAGCCTCCGAGAACGATACCGGAGCTGCCCTACTGGGATGAAAGCCGGGTAACGGATGCGGACGAGGAAATCATCATCACGCACAACTGGAACGAACTGCGCCGTTTCATGTGGAATTACGTCGGCATCGTCCGCACCAACAAGCGTCTCGCGCGTGCCCTGCACCGCATCCACATGCTGCGCGACGAAGTGCACGAGTTCTACAGCAACTTCCGCATCAGCAACGATCTGATTGAATTGAGAAACCTGTTGCAGGTCGCCGAACTGATTGTGAAGAGCGCGATGGAGCGACATGAGAGCCGCGGACTGCATTACAGCAAGGACTATCCGGACATGCTGCCGGAGGCCGTGCCAACCGTGCTCGAGCCGTCAAACTACTACAGCCTGCTCGACCGTCATCACGGCCACCATCACTGAAGCTGAAATGCCGGCATCCCGTCAGCACAAACGCGTGGCCGGATCCTGCCGGTAAAAGCCGGCAAGTTGCAGGTAAACCTCCGGATATTGCTGCAGCAACACCTTCGGCGCCTCGAAAAACACCTCGCTTAACAC
>JAEWTK010000126.1 GCA_023459535.1 Pseudomonadota bacterium | reverse complement strand
CATGCAGACGGCGCTGGCCGTGCGCGACATGTGGTTCATCCTGGCCGATATCCTGGTGTTCGTCAGTATCTACTTCATTACGCTGGTGCTGATCGTCGGCAATTTCCATCTGTGGATGATCCTGCCTTTCCTGTGCTGGCTCGCCTTGTACATCAGCTCGCTCAGCTATTTCGTGCCGCGGCTGGGCCGCGTGTCGCAGTCGCAGGCCGACGCGCGTTCGCTGATGACCGGTCGCATCACCGATGCCTATACCAATATCGCCACGGTCAAACTGTTCTCGCACGCGGGGCGCGAGGCCGGTTATGCCAAATCGGCCATGCAGGAATTCCTGCAGGTGGTGCACCAGCAGATGCGGCTGGTGACGGCGGTCGAAGTCGTCAATCACATCCTCAGTATGCTGCTCATTATCAGCAGCTGCGGCATTGGGCTTTGGCTCTGGACCAAAGGCGAGATCGGTGTCGGCGGCATTGCGGCGGTGACAGCCATGGCCTTACGTCTCAACGGCATCTCGCACTGGGTCATGTGGGAAATGACCTCGCTGTTCGAGCAGGTCGGCACCGTGCAGGACGGGGTTAATACGCTGTCGCTGCCGCACAAGGTGGTGGATGCGCCGAACGCGCCGGATTTGCAGGTCAAACGTGGTGAAGTGCGATTCGACTCGGTGGATTTCTCCTACGGCGGCAAGCGCAAGATACTGGACGGGTTCAATTTGCATATCCGGCCGGGCGAGAAGGTCGGGCTGGTCGGGCGCTCCGGCGCCGGCAAGTCGACTATCGTCAATCTGTTGCTACGCTTCTTCGATGTCGAAGGTGGTCGCATCCTGATCGACGGCACTGATATATCGAAAGTCACGCAGAACAGTCTGCGTGCCAATATCGGCATGGTGACGCAGGACACCTCGCTGCTGCATCGCTCGGTGCGCGAGAATATCCTCTACGGCCGGCCGGATGCGAGCGAGGCAGAAATGTTGCAGGCGGCGAAGCGGGCCGAGGCGGACGATTTCGTCCGGTTGTTGAGCGACCCCAAGGGCCGCAAGGGTTATGACGCGCATGTCGGTGAGCGCGGCGTCAAATTGTCCGGCGGTCAAAGGCAGCGCATCGCCATCGCGCGCGTCATGTTGAAGGACGCGCCCATTCTGTTGCTGGATGAGGCCACCAGCGCGTTGGATTCCGAAGTGGAAGCTGCCATACAAAGCAGTTTGTACCGGTTGATGGAAGGCAAGACCGTGGTGGCGATTGCCCACCGGCTTTCCACCATTGCCGCCATGGACCGGTTGATCGTGCTGGACGAGGGTCATATCGTGGAAGAAGGCGACCACCAGCCCTTGCTGAAAAACGGTGGTTTGTATGCCGCATTGTGGGCACATCAAAGCGGGGGCTTCCTCGGCGAAGACCTATGATTCTGAAAGCCTGTCGTTAATTGCTCACATTCACAGTTTGGCGTGCTTTACAACGCCATTTTTGGCGAAGAATCAGCCTTTCAGTGCTAAATGTCGGAAAATAAACAGGAATCTAGTAAAAATAAATGTTGACGGCTGCTTGTCATGTCAGTATAACGCTCACTAGGCGTTTGGTTTTCGATTTTCTGCTGGTAACACCGACGGGTTCTTGAACAAGCAAACTTTTAGGGTGCCTCCCAATTTTTAGTAAGGAAGTACAAATGGCAACAGGTAGCGTAAAGTGGTTCAATGACTCCAAAGGTTTTGGTTTTATTACCCCAGATGACGGTGGCGATGATCTTTTCGCACACTTCTCCGCAATTGTAGACACTGGCTACAAGAGCTTGAAGGAAAACGAACGTGTAAGTTTCGATGTGACTGACGGCCCTAAGGGCAAACAAGCATCCAACATACAAAAGGTTTAAGTCCCGGACTTAAGCTTTAAGTATCGAGTTACACAAAATTCGTTAAAACGGCCTGTGGGGTAAAATCCACAGGCCGTTTTTATTTGTGCATTTCTCGGGAACAGACATGCGTGACAAATCAACAGAGATCGGAGCCTTGAAATCAGCCGTCAATCTGGCGCTGAATGATGACTGGCATGCGGCACACCATATTGCCCAGGACTCGGATCATCTGCTGGCGCACTGGATCCATGCCGTGCTGCATAAAATTGAAGGTGACGAGTGGAACAGCCGCTACTGGTATCGGCGCACCGACCATCAATATGAGGACTATGCCGATCCGCGTGTCGAGCTACAGGCCATCCTGCAGGTGCTCGATGCTCTGTCGTAACGGCTCAGTCATAACGGCCCCACTCCAGGTGGACACCCCGCTCGGCGGCCATCGTCTGCATCTGGCGGATGACATCTTCCAGATTGTCCAGATAGACGAAAGCAGTTTCCTGATGAAAGCCGGTGACCATCACCGGCTTTTTTGCATCCAGCAGCTGCCGGAAGATGCCTAGCAGTTGCTCCGTGCTGGTGTAATCCATGAGGCTGGCATTGTTGGGGAACTGCACGAGGCCGGGTAGCAATTCGCGCGGCTGGTCGAAGATGGAGGCGTCTGTATGCAGC
>JAEWTK010000125.1 GCA_023459535.1 Pseudomonadota bacterium | reverse complement strand
GTTGTAGGCCGCCATGCGCTCAGGGATGACGTTGACGCGGATACGGCGGTCGCGCCGGCCGCCCAAGCGGACTTCGCCTACGCCCTTGATCGTCTCCAGCTTCTTCTTGACGACATTGAGGCCGTAGAGGTTGAGTTGCTGCAGCGTGCGATCGCCGGTCAATCCCAGCCACATGATGGGCGAGGCATTGGTTTCCACTTTGCGGATGATCGGCGGTTCAACGTCATCCGGCAGGCGTCGCAGGACACGGCTGACATTCGACTGCACTTCGTTGTAGGCGACATTGATGTCCTTGTCGAGGGCGAAGGTGATGGTGATGACCGAAACGCCGGGGGATGACGAGGAGGCGATGTGCTCGATGCCCGGCGTCGTGTTGACTGCGGTTTCGATGACACTGGTGATGCTGGCGTCGATGATGTCCGGATTGGCACCGACCAGGTTGGTGGTGATGGATAGTATGGGAAATTCGATGAATGGGAAGCGGTCGACGCCGATGCGCTGATAGCTGATGAGTCCCAGCAGCACCAGCAGGCCGGACAGCATCCACGCCAGGACGTGGCGCTTGATGGATATTTCAGGGAGAATCATGATGTGGCTTTTTCCTGGCCGGGTGCAGCGTTCTGGATGGTCACTTCCGCCTTGTCGGTGAGGAAGGCGGCACCGTCGACGGCGACGACCTCACCGGCCGTTACGCCTTCGATGATCTCGACCTTGCCTTCCTGCCGTAGACCGGTCTTGACAATGCGTTGCTCGGCGCGGTTGTCGCGAATGACATAGACCACTTCGCCGGCCGGCCGTAACACCACGCTCTGCTCTGGCAGCACGACCGCTTCCACCTCGCCGATCACCACTACGCCATTGAGGCTGGCGCCGGCCTGCCAGCCTTCCTGCCCGATGACATCGGCCAGTACGTCGATAGCCCGGTTGCTGGTGCCAATCAGCGGTTTCATTTCCCGGACTTCCGAGATGACTTCATCCGGCGAAGCTGGCGTTGTCAGTCTGACCTTGAGTCCGGGTCTGATGCGGGATGCAACGCGCTCCGGAAAGGGCAGATGCGCGCGCAGGCGCTGATTGCTGATGACCTTCATCATGGGTGAGCCGATGCTGACAAAGTCGCCGGGTGAGACGATTTGCACTTCAATGATGCCGTCGACCGGTGCAATCGCCTGGGTCTTGCTGCCGGTATGTTCGATGCTGGCCAGTCGCGCCCGCGCTGCTTCGAGCTCTTTGCGATAGGCGGATTGCTGGGTTTCGATTTCGTCCAGTGCATTTTTTGAGATGAAGTTCTTCTCGACCAGCGCCTGGTTGCGTTCCAGCGTGCGTTCCTGATTCGCCAGCAGGGCTTCAATCCGGCCAACCTCTGCCTGTGCCTCGCGGCGTTGCAAGGCGAGGTCGGTCGGGTCGAGGATGACCAGTACCTCTCCCTTCTTCACGCGCTGCCCGGGGCGTGCCTTCACTTCGAGAACGCGCCCGGCGACTTCGGCCGATACGGTCGGGTCGATCAGGCCTTCGAGACTGCCGACGGTTTCCTCGCGCATTTCCAGCATGAGGGTTTCGGCGGTCGCCACGCTGACCAGTGTGGCTGATGATCTTTTTTGCTGCGGCGTGTCGTTTTTACCGCAGGCAAGCAATGTCATGCCGAGGCAGGCAGCGATTAGAAATTGCAGGCAGTGTGTTCTGGGCATGATGTGCGACTTTCTTGCTTCGGTGACTCTTGCGTTGTTGTTTTTACCATCGTCGGATTAAACCATAAGCTGTTCAGCGGTTTCTGATTTTCGACCAGTCAAAATACGGCCCCGGGTCGGTTTTGCGTCCGGGGGCGATGTCGGAATGACCGACCACGGCCTCTATCGGGTATGCCGCCTTCAGTGCATCGAGCAGCTGGTTGAGCTGCGCATACTGCGCTTCGGTAAAGGGCTCGTGGTCACTGCCTTCCAACTCAACTCCGACAGAAAAATCGTTACAGCGTTCGCGGCCCAGCCAATTTGATTGGCCGGCATGCCAGGCGCGTTGCAGACAGGATACAAACTGGATCAGGCTGCCGTCCCGCCGTACGAGGAAATGCGAGGATACCTTGAGCTGGTGGATTTCGGCAAAATAGGGATGTGCTTGAGGATCCAAGCGATTGGTGAATAGTTCGATGATGCCGTTGCCGCCATACTCGCCGGGCGGCAGACTGATATTGTGGATGACCGCCAGCGTAATCGGCACATCCGGCCGCTCGTCATGATTGGGCGAATCGATAAACAATGCGTCTTGGCAGATACCGTGCGAATCAATCATCCTGATCCTTGCCCAGCCCCAGTTTTGACAGGCGGTAGCGCAAGGTTCTGAAGCTGACGCCCAGCAGCTTGGCAGCTTCGGTCTTGTTGTTCCGCGTCTTCTCCAGCGCGTTGAGGATGGCGGTCTTTTCTATGTTCTCGAGGAACTCCGGCAAGGGCAGCCCATTGTCGATTTCAAGCGGGGGAGCCAGCGTGCCGGCAGCCTCCTGATCCAGCAGCAGGTCGTCAACGCCAATCGTCTTGCCGTCGCACAATGCCAGCGCACGTTCGAGGATATTTTCCAGTTCGCGTACATTACCGGGGAAGCTTCGTTTCTTCAGCAAGCGCATGGCTTCTGCATTGACGGATGGCGCCGGCATGTTCGTTCGTCGGGCCAGTTTTTCCAGCAGTGCGCTGGTGAGTAATGGAATATCTTCAGGGCGATCGCGCAGTGCCGGCATTTTCAGGCCGATGACGTTGAGGCGGTAATAGAGATCCTGGCGGAACCTGCCCTGTTCCATCATGACGCCCAGGTTTCTGTGGGTAGCGCTGATGATACGGACATCTACACTGACATCATGCTGATCACCCACCATGCAAATCTTCTTTTCCTGAATAACGCGTAGCAGCTTCACCTGAAGTGACAGCGGCAGATCGGCCACCTCATCGAGATAAATCGTACCCCCGTTGGCGGCCTGGAACAGACCGGGTTTGTCCTCCAGTACGTTGGCGACAGCTCCCTTTTTATATCCGAAGAACTCGCCTTCCATCAGGTTTTCTGCAAAGGCCCCGCATTTGACGCTGATAAAGGGGCCTTCCTGCCGCGAACTGTTGCGGTGTATCAGTCTTGCCACCAACTCCTTGCCGCTGCCCGGCTCGCCACAAATGTGCACCGGTGCCTGGCTCCTTGCCAGCTTCTCGATTAGGTTCCTGACCTGCACCATGGCGGATGATTCGCCTATCATCGACGGATTGCTGATGGATTGTGTCTGCGGTGTCGGCAGTTTGAGCGCAGACTGTACCAATGGGCGTAATTGGTTGAGTGAGATGGGCTTGCTCAGATAATCGAAGGCGCCGGCCTTCAGTGCGGAAACGGCGTTATCGGCACTGCCGTAAGCTGTGATGACTGCTACCGGCAGGCCCGGGTAACTGTTGTTGATATGTTTGACGAGATCGAGTCCGTTACCGTCCGGCAGACGCATGTCGGTCAGGCAAAGTGCATAGTGGCGCTGGCTCAGCAGGAACTTCGCATCGTCGACATCGGCGGCGCTGTCGGTGGAGATGCCCATGCGTTCCAGTGTCAGGACCAGCAGTTCGCGGATATCCGTTTCGTCATCTACTACCAGACAGGCGGGTTTCATGTTCATTGTGCTGACTGCCTTTTGATCTGGATCAGGAACAGGCTGCCATTGTCCGTCGGCTGATACTCGATTCTGCCGTCATTGGCTTCACACAGTTCACGTGCAATATAGAGCCCCAGTCCGGTACCGCTGGGCTCGGTGGTGAAAAACGGCTCGAACAGATGCGGAATGATTTCATCGGCGACGCCCGGACCATCGTCCTTGATGGCGATCGTCAGCTTGGTTTCAGCCGGAGATTCGATCAGGGAGAGTGTCAGGCTGTCTTTCTGCCGGCGGCTGTGGTGCCAGCCGTTGCGGCAGATGTTCCAGAGAATCTGATTCAGGTGGCGGCGGTCAAACAGGATACTGCCATCATGTCCGGCCAGATACATCCTGAAGTGCTCCGGCGAGATTCCTTCTGCCTGACAGAATTGCGCATGAAAGTCCTGCAGAAACTTTGCCAGACTGATACTTTCCTGCTGAGTGCGGTCGCGTCGGTTCAGCTCCAGCACGTCCTTGACGATCTGATCCAGCCGGGTGACATTGTCGGCGATGATCTGCAGCATACGCTTGATGGCAGGATCATCCATGGCTTCCTCCTGCAGCAGCTGGTTGGCATGGCTGATCGCGCTGAGTGGATTGCGGATTTCGTGGGCGATATTGGCGGTCAGGCGCCCGAGTGCGACCAGTTTCATCTGTTGTGCCTGCATCTGGATCTGACTCCAATCCTCAATAAAGATAACAGCACCGTCATGTCGGTCATTGCTGATCGGCATCAGCCGTAACCGGAGCTCACGCTCGATCAATCTCAGTTTTTTCGGTTTGTTGGCATTTTTCTGGTCGTTGTTTTCAGTGATCCAGTGCGCAAGTAATGCTGCTACTTCCGGCGCATATTCGTCGAGGGTTTCGAATTCGTCATGCTGATGGCCAAGCAACTTTTCCGCCTGTGCGTTGCAGTGACGAATTTTGAAGTCCTTGTCCACCACCAGGATGCCATCCTGGATCTCCTGCGTGATCAACTGGTTGATCTGCGCCATGTTTTCAAGGTCTATGCCGCGCTGCGAGGCCAGTGCTTCACTCTGCTTGGTGCGTTTGGAGAAGCTGTGCGCCAGCCATGCCGTGGCAAAGCAGCTGAGGCTGAGCATGGCGGCATGCGTGTAATCGACCTGATCCAGTTCCCATGTGATGAACTGGTAGGA
>JAEWTK010000124.1 GCA_023459535.1 Pseudomonadota bacterium | reverse complement strand
CCAAGGTCAGTGAAGCGATCCGCGAGCATCAGGGCACCCTGGCCTGACCATGCCACACCTCTTTCGTCCGTCTTAAATCAGGTTCAGCCGTCGCGATTTGCGGTAGATCGTCGCCCGGCTGATACCGAGCTGGCGTGCGGCCGCCGCCATGTTGCCGCGATGTGCCGCCAGCGCCTGCCGGATCAGCGCCGCCTCGGTCTCCGACCAGCTGGCATCCGCAGGTTGCTCGGCCGGCTGCTGGCTTTCAACTCCGTCCGTCAGCTCTTCCAGGAAATCCTCCGGCAGGTGCGCCGTCCCCAGCGTGCGATCTTCCATGAACACCAGCGCCGAACGCAACACATTGAACAACTGCCGCACATTGCCGCGCCACGGATGACGGCGCATCAAGTCCAGTACCTCCGGCTGCAGCACCACATCCTTGCGCCCCAGATCATCATGCAGGATACGTTCGATCAGCGCCGGCAGGTCGGTGCGTTCGCGCAGTGGCGGCAGGCTGAGCCGCAGCCCGTTGAGCCGGTAGTACAGATCCTCGCGGAACAGTCCCTGCTGCACCCGCTCGCGCAACCGCTGGTTGGTCGCTGCGATGATGGCGATGTCGACCTCGATGCGCTTGTTGCTGCCGAGCGGCACGATCTCGCGTTCCTGAATCACGCGCAGCAGCCGCGCCTGCAGCGGCAACGGCATCTCGCCCACTTCGTCGAGGAACAGGGTACCACCGTGCGCCTGCTGGATACGGCCGACCGCACCGCGCCGGCGTGCCCCGGTAAACGCGCCCTCCTCATGGCCGAACAGTTCGGACTCGATCAGGCCTTCCGGAATCGAAGCGCAGTTGATGGCGACGAAAGCGCCCTGACGGCGCTGACCGGATTCATGGATGGCTTTCGCCAGCAACTCCTTGCCGGTACCGGTCTCACCCTCGATCAGCACCGGAATGTCATGCCCAAGCGCCTTGCGCGCCCGCTGCAGGGCAAGTCGTAGCACGCCGTCCCCGGTGTCCAGCCGATCGAGCGCAGTCATCTCTGTTTTGGTCTTTTCCGTGGCGGCGGGACGCTCCTGCATCAAACCCGGCATCGAAACGGCAGTCGCCAGCGTATGCATGCCCGGATCCGCCTTGGCATGCAAGCGCAACCCGTTCTTCAGGACCAGAATGGACTTGCTGCTGAGCGCACGCCTGGCGATGTCGAGAAACTTCGGCAGACTGAGTTCGAACAGGCTCTCGAATTCGGTGCCGGCCGCCTGCTGTTCGTCCAGACCGAGCTGGAATGCGCCGGTGCGATTGATTGCCAGCAGTTTTCCATCCGGCGAGAACACGGCGATGCCTTCCCACAGGGTACCGATGAACTCTGGCCGCGTATGGAACCGTATCGTGATATCGGCAGCAAAGCCGGCATTGAACAGGCGGTTCTCGATCATCAGCGCCGACATGCGTACCAGCGCCATGGTATGTTCCTGCGGTTGGCGGTGGTCGCCGGAAAGATCCAGCACGCCGATGATGCTGCCATGCGGATCGAGGATGGGCGAAGCGGAACAGTTAAGAAAGGCGTTCTGCTCGAAATAGTGCTCGCCACCCATGACGAACACAGGGTTCTTCTCGATCAACGCAGTACCGATGGCATTGGTGCCGGAAATATCCTCGCGCCAGGAGACGCCGGGCTGCAGCGCCACACGCTGGGCCTTGCTCATGAAATCCTGGTCGCCAAGCGCATGCAGGATGGTGCCGTCTGCATCGCTCAGGATGACCATGCTCTGGGTGCCGGCAATATGTGAGTAGAGACTTTCCATCTCCGGCTGCGCTTGCGTCAGCAGACGGGAGTTGCGTTCGCGCAGTTCATTCAGCTGCTGCATGGCGGCGGGTTCAGTCTCCGGCCGCAGGTTCACGGCAAGGCCGGTTTCGATGCAGCGTTCCCACGAGCGCTGGATGGATTCCGGCAGCACGCCCTCCGGCAAATGCCCGCCATCCAGCAACTGCTCGCGCGCCGTGCGGATCTGATGCAGGTAATGCGATCGGTTCATGATTGTCTCAACTGTCTCATTATGGGCAGGGAAAGTGTTTCATTCTGCACGCCTCGTCACCCAAACACAATGCCGGCCAAAAAATCATGCAATTATTCAGTCACTAAGCGGTCACAGATTTCAGGCATGCAAACTGCTATGGTTAGTCCACGCTAATCACGCCGCCTGCGGGTGGCCGATGTCGTTAATCCACAAGAGGAGTGAAGTAATGAGTCTGGAAAGCCTGAAAGATCTTGGCGTTGCCATCCCGTTCAAAGCAAAGTACGACAACTATATCGGCGGCAAATGGGTTCCCCCGGTCGACGGTCAATATTTCGACAACATCAGCCCGGTCACCGGCAAGGTGTTCTGTCAGGTGGCACGCTCCAACGAAAAGGACATCAACCTGGCGCTGGATGCCGCACACAAGGCCCGCGAAGCCTGGGGCAAGACCTCGACCACAGTGCGCGCCAACATCCTGCTGAAGATCGCCGACATCATGGAAGCGAACCTGGAAAAGATCGCAACCGCCGAGACCATCGACAACGGCAAGCCGATCCGCGAAACCATGAACGCCGACATCCCGCTGGCGATCGACCACTTCCGCTATTTCGCCGGCGCCATCCGCGCCCAGGAAGGCGGCATCAGCGAGATCGACCACGAGACCATGGCCTACCATTTCCATGAACCGCTGGGCGTCGTCGGCCAGATCATCCCGTGGAACTTCCCTATCCTGATGGCGGCCTGGAAACTGGCACCCGCGCTGGCCGCCGGCAACGTCATCGTCATGAAGCCGGCCGAACAGACACCGGCCTCCATACTGGTAGTCATGGAACTGATCGAACACCTGCTTCCACCCGGCGTGCTCAACATCGTCAACGGCCACGGCGTCGAAGCCGGCAAACCGCTGGCGACCAGTCCGCGCATCGCCAAGATCGCCTTCACCGGCTCTACCTCGGTCGGCCGCCTGATCATGCAATACGCCTCGCAGAACCTGATCCCTTCGACGCTGGAACTCGGCGGCAAATCGCCCAACATCTTCTTCGAAGACATCATGGATGCGGACGATGCCTATTTCGACAAGTGTCTGGAAGGTTTCGCGCTGTTTGCGCTGAACCAGGGCGAAGTCTGTACCTGCCCGAGCCGCGCGCTGATCCAGGAATCCATCTACGACAAGTTCATGGAGCGCGCACTGAAGCGCGTCAAAGCCATCAAGCAAGGTAACCCGCTCGACAGTTCGACCATGATCGGCGCCCAGGCCTCGAGCGAACAGGTCGAAATCATCATGTCATACATCAATCTGGGCAAAGAAGAAGGCGCCCAGCTGCTGACCGGTGGCGTGCAATCGAAACTGGCAGGGCCGCTGAGCGAAGGCTATTACATCGAGCCGACCGTATTCAAGGGTCACAACAAGATGCGCATCTTCCAGGAAGAGATCTTCGGCCCGGTATTGTCGGTGACCACCTTCAAGGACGAAGCCGAAGCGCTGGCCATCGCCAACGACACCATGTACGGCCTCGGCGCAGGCGTCTGGAGCCGTGACGGCGCACGCGCCTTCCGCATGGGGCGCGGCATCCAGGCAGGTCGCGTCTGGACCAACTGCTATCACCTCTATCCGGCACACGCCGCGTTCGGCGGTTACAAGCAGTCGGGTATCGGCCGCGAAAACCACCGCATGATGCTGGATCACTATCAGCAGACCAAGAACCTGCTGGTCAGCTACAGCCCGAACGCTCTGGGCTTCTTCTAACAGCCGGCAGCCCCGGCGTACGACCCGATCGTACGCCGTCAGGGTTCGGTCACGGGTTTGCCTGCCCTGCAGGTGAAACGGGTGGGCGCGATGGTGAATAACCACCTCGCGCCCTTTTTTCCAGTGTGCAGCACAGCACGACAGTAATCGAGGAGCAACAGATGCCGGTTTCACGCATCGAAGCGACAGCTGCCGCCGCGGCTTTGATCGAC
Source organism: Pseudomonadota bacterium (assembly GCA_023459535.1). Lineage (GTDB taxonomy): Bacteria > Pseudomonadota > Gammaproteobacteria > Burkholderiales > Methylophilaceae > UBA6140. The sequence continues at coordinate 1,197 of JAEWTK010000124.1, read as the reverse complement.
GAGCTCAGAGCCAGACACGGCGATCTCATGTTCCATCAGTCTGGCGGATGTTGCGAGGGCAGCGCGCCGATGTGCCTGAAGGCTGGGGAGTTCCTGGTCGGCGCATCCGATGTCAAGCTGGGCGAGGTGCATGGCGTACCGTTCTACATGGCCAAGTTCCAGTTCCAGTATTGGGAACACACTCACCTGACGCTGGACGCAATCGCAGGCCACGGCGGCCAGTTCTCTCTGGAACAGGGGACCGGCCGGCATTTCATCATCCGCTCGCGACTGTTCACCGATGAGGAGCTGAACCAACTACCTCCGGTCGAGGAGTGCGGCTGAGCAGCGTGTTTGGCGACAGAGAGCAGTCACCTACAAAGTGCGTAAGGCCGCGCTTGCGAACAGAATGATCGCCCCGCAATGATTACAACACTGCCCGCGGCCAATACAGATCGCTCGCCACAGACGATAACCCTACTGTCATCAGCATTGTTAATCCATGTCGAAAGACTTAAAATTTAAGGCCTTAGCTTAATTTGCGCCGCATCGCGCAAGGTCACCAGACTTTCCAATGACAACCCATCCACCCTCAGCGCCCGCCTTGTACGACCAGTTCGGTCGCAGGGTAGACTACATCCGGCTCTCGATCACCGATCGCTGCGATTTCCGCTGTGTCTACTGCATGTCCGAAGACATGACCTTCCTGCCGCGTGACGAGGTCCTTTCGCTCGAAGAGTGCGAGCGTTTGGTCCGCATCTTCGTCGGCTTGGGTGTCGGCAAAGTACGCATCACCGGCGGCGAACCGCTGGTCAGGAAGAACGCGCTATGGCTGTTCGAACAGATCGGCCGGCTGCAGGGACTACGTGAGTTAGTGGTCACCACCAACGGCTCGCAGCTGGAATCGCAGGCAGCGGACTTGAAGGCAGCCGGGGTCAAGCGCATCAACATCAGCCTCGACAGCCTCGATACCGAACGCTTCCGCCGCATCACCCGCGTCGGCGACCTGCAAAAAGTATTGCGCGGCATCGCTGCCGCCAAGGCGGCCGGGTTCGACAACATCAAGCTCAACACGGTCCTGATGCGTGGCATCAACGACGACGAAACGCTGAGCCTACTGCAGTTCGCCATCGATCAAGCACTGGACATCGCCTTCATCGAGGAGATGCCGCTGGGCGAGGTCGATCATCAGCGCGGTTCAACCTATGTCAGCAACGA
>JAEWTK010000123.1 GCA_023459535.1 Pseudomonadota bacterium | reverse complement strand
TGCCCTGGCGCATGACCGTCATGCGCAGCGGCCTCAGCCTGCAACTGCTGGAAAAAGTCCGGCCGCTGCTCAAGCACTTCGAATATGCCACCTGCGGGCTGTTCGGGCGCGACCCCGGCATCATGATTTTGCGTGCGGCCAACGACGCCGCGCCGGATGAAAACCTGATTACCGAACTCGACCGTCTGCTCGGCATGACGGACGACATGCCCATGTTGCACTACAACGATGTCAAACGCGGTATCAGCAAGCGGATTCTGGTCGAAAACCAGCAGGTGACCGGCGTCCGGCTCACCGGCGAAATTCTGGCGACGGACTGGCTGAAAGAGGTCATGACGCAAGGCAAGCTGACCGACGAACTGCGACGCTGGGCGCTGGCGCCGTTGAGCGCGCCGCCGACCGGTCAACGCAGCCGCGGCAAGATCGTCTGCAATTGCCTCGATGTTTCGGAAAACGAGATCATCGACAATATCCGCATGGGCGCAGATCTCATCACGCTGCAGAACAAACTGAAATGCGGCACCCAATGCGGCTCATGTGTACCCGAGCTGAAGCAACTGGTGGCAAGCCATCAAAAGGTCACGACAAGCTAAAGCAGGCCTTTTTCTGCAAACGACAGCGTGCTGTTACCGGCCACAACGAAGTGATCCAGCACGCGGATATCGACCAGCGCCAGCGCCTGCTTGAGGGCATGGGTCAGCTGTTCGTCGGAACGGCTCTGCTCCGCCACGCCGGAAGGGTGGTTGTGGGCAAAGATGACCGAGGCGGCATTGTGCTGCAGGGCACGCTTCACCACTTCGCGCGGATAGACACTGGTCTGCGTCAGCGTGCCGCGGAACATCTCCTCCTGCACAAGCACGCGGTTCTGCGCATCCAGAAACAGTACGACGAACACCTCGTACACCAGCCCGCCTAGTTTCAGGCATAAGTAATCCCTTACTTGCTGCGGTGAAGTCAGCACATCCCGCGCCTGCATCTCCTCCGCCAGCGCACGACGACTCATCTCGAAGATGGCCTGCAACTGCACATATTTGCTGCTGCCCATGCCGTGCACTTCGGCGATCTCCTGCTGGCTGGCGGCAAAGATGCCATTGAGGCTGCCGAACCGGTTCAGCAAGTCACGCGCCAGATCAACGGCGCTTTTGCCGACAACGCCGACGCGCAAAAAGATGGCCAGCAGCTCTGCGTCGGACAGGGCTGTTGCCCCCTGCTGCAGGAGTTTCTCGCGCGGCCGTTCGCCTGCCGGCCAATCTGTAATCGCCATTTATTTTTCTCCTGTCTGCAGCCAGTGGATCTCTGCCGCCGTTTGCTCGCCGATCAGGGTCTGCGCAAGGCTGGCCGGAATTGCGGCCTTGCTTTGTGACAGCGGGATGCGACCGGCCATCAGTTCAGCATAATCCTGCGGATAAGCGGGCTGTTTGTCAGGATCCGCGTAGCCTGTCGGATAATAAGGCAGTCCGCTGGCCAGATCGTATTTATCGGTGGCGCCGACGGTATGCAGTAGTTCGTGCGCGACAACAACCGCATTCTGTTTTTCCTGGCGCTCACCGGCAAACAGGTTGACCAGACCTACCCGGCCCTTGCACAGGGCGGTGGAATGCGGCAAAACCGGATGCTGCTCTGGATCGTAATACAGCAGATAGAGTTTGATGCTGGGCGGCACACTGACCGGCGGACTGTTGCGCCAGGTCCACCAGCGGAAATGCAGGCTCCAGATGATGGTCTGCAGCACCGTGCCTTTCTTCGGCGGTTGCGGCGGCGGATGATCGACTTCAGCGCCCAGCCTCAGCTGAAACGGGAAGCGGATCGCCAGATCGTATCTGGCCGCTTCTTCAGCCAGATAATCGGTGATCTCCTGTAACTGGTCGGCATCCAGCCGGGGGATATGACGGCTGGATGCCTCGCTGCCATCGGCATTGACCGGATAAACGGCGACATAAAGGCTGTCCTTCCATTCCAGGTCGTGGGTTTCCAGCCATGCCCTGTGCGCGACCGTGGCCAGAATGAACAGCAGGATCAGTATGCGAAGTTTGCGCCACATCGGTCGTAGATTCTCTTGTTATTGAGGCATTAGTCTAATCCAGGATGCGTCAATTTGAACGCCTTTGTATATCGGCTGCCGGCTTTCATATAAAATCCAGGTTAATCAAATTATTAGCACGCCATACAAATTAACCCCCATACAAATTAACCCCTCATGCAAAACCAACCCATCAAGAAACTGGTCCTCGGCATCACCGGCGGCATTGCTGCCTACAAGGCAGCCGAACTCGTGCGCCTGCTGGTCAAGGCCGGCATCGAGGTGCAGGTCGTCATGACCGAGGCAGCGCATCATTTCATCACGCCGGTCACCATGCAGGCACTGTCCGGCAGGCAAGTGTTCACTGACATGTGGGATGCCAGCATCCCCAACGGCATGCCGCACATCGAACTGTCGCGGCAGGCGGACGCGATCCTGGTCGCGCCGGCCAGCGCTGATTTCATGGCCAAACTGGTACACGGCAATGCCGACGATCTGCTTTCCGCTCTCTGCCTGGCACGCGAATGTCCGCTGCTGGTAGCGCCGGCCACGAACCGGCAGATGTGGGAAAACCCGGCGACGCAACGCAATGTGCAGCAACTGCGGGCCGATGGCATCGCGATGCTCGGCCCGGACCGCGGCGAGCAGGCCTGCGGCGAAACCGGGCTGGGGCGCATGTCCGAACCGGAAGACCTGTTCGACATGCTGATGGCCTTTCAGCAGCCGAAACTGCTGCAAGGCAAGCGCGTTTTGATTACGGCCGGCCCCACGGTCGAAGCCATCGACCCGGTGCGCGCCATCACCAATTTCAGTTCCGGCAAGATGGGCTATGCCATCGCCAGCGTTGCACGCGCCATGGGCGCCGAAGTGACGCTGGTGAGCGGACCGACGAACCTGAAACAACCACATCAGGTTGAACTGGTCAATGTCGTCAGTGCGGCGCAAATGCTGGATGCCGTCATGCAGCGCATCCGGGAACAGGATGTATTCATCGGCGTCGCCGCCGTCGCCGATTACAGGCCGACACAAGCTGCCACCCAAAAACTCAAGAAAAGTGAGCAATCGCTAACGCTGGAGCTGACACCCAACAAGGACATACTGGCAGAAGTTGCCCGTCTGCCGCAGGCGCCGTTCTGCGTTGGCTTCGCGGCGGAAAGCGAGAACCTGCTGCAGCATGCCGAAGCCAAACGCAAGAAGAAGAACCTGCCTTTGCTGGTCGCCAATCTGGTGCAGGAAAGCATGGGGCAGGATGACGCCAGCGTGGTCTTGCTCGATGACGCAGGTAGCCATCCATTGCCGCGCGCAGGGAAAAACCGAATTGCGCAACAACTGCTGCAATATATTGCCAACATGATGGATCAACAATCATCGAAAGCCGCCACATGAACCTCAATGTAGAACTTAAAATCCTGGACGACCGCCTGCACAACATGATGCCGGCCTATGCCACGCCAGGCTCCGCCGGTCTTGACCTCCGTGCCTGCATCGAACATACGCAGACGCTGCATCCAGGCGAAACCACGCTGATCCCAACCGGCATGGCCATTCATCTGGCCGACCCCAATTATGCCGCCATGATCCTCCCGCGCTCCGGCCTCGGTCACAAGCACGGCATCGTACTAGGCAATCTTGTCGGACTGATCGATTCTGATTATCAGGGTCAACTACTGGTGTCCTGCTGGAATCGCGGACGCGAATCCTTCATCCTCAATCCGCTGGAACGCATTGCCCAACTGGTGATCGTGCCGGTCATGCAGGCCAACTTCACCATTGTCGATGAGTTTGCGACTAGCGAGCGCGGTGAAGGCGGTTTTGGCAGCACCGGAAAACATTAAGAAAACCGCAAAAAAAGCAGATTTTCCTTGAGGAACGCCTGTTTTTTATGGTATAAATGCGGTCTTTCGAATTTCGGTAAGCGGTATTAGGAGATTTAACATGGCACGCGTATGTCAGGTAACCGGCAAGAAGCCAATGGTTGGGAACAACGTATCCCACGCAAACAACAAGACCAAGCGTCGTTTTTTGCCTAATTTGCAGAACCGCAAATTCTGGGTTGAGAGCGAAAATCGCTGGGTAAGCCTACGTATCACCAACGCTGCATTGCGTACTATCGACAAGAACGGCATCGACGCTGTTCTGGCTGATCTGCGCGCTGCTGGCGAAAAGATTTAAGGAGCATTCATCATGCGTGAAAAAATCAAACTCGAATCAAGCGCCGGCACTGGTCACTTCTACAC
>JAEWTK010000122.1 GCA_023459535.1 Pseudomonadota bacterium | reverse complement strand
AGACCGAGCAGCACGAGATCGAAATCTCCCACGCCCTTCAAGGTTTCGGCATAGGCTTTCGCGCCTTCGACCGGTCCCAGTTCTGCAGGGATGTCATGAATCTGACTTGCAGGAATGGCAACATGATCGAGCCAGGCCTGACGTGCCATCAAGCTGTTGCGGTCGGCATGATCGACCGGCAGGCAACGGTCATCGTTATGATAGATGTGCCATTTGCTCCAATCGGCATCTGCATGACGTAACAATTCATACACTTGCTTGGGTGTGGTGCCGCCCGCCAGCACGATGGAGAAACTGCCGCGCGCGGCAATCGCGCTATTGGCGGCTTGAAGAATGCGCTGCAGGGTCGCCTGGTTGATCGCGTCCTGCGATTCGAATTGATGCCAACGTGAAATTTGTGCATTGGCGCCGGTGACTTGGCTTGAGTTTTGCATGAATCTGATTTGCCTTTACGTTATAATTGACAGGCTGTAATGGGAAGCCCTGAATAAATCCCCAGGTACGAACCAAAGCACGGCTTCAGCGAGGATTTATTCAGGGCTTTCTCTGATACAACTTACTTAATATATTACCTTACACAATAAGGTGATGTTACATCAATCCTCATCAAGGAAAATACAATGAAATTAGCAATGATCGGTTTGGGCAAAATGGGCGGCAACATGGCGGCTCGTCTTCTTCGTCACAACATTGAAGTGGTCGGCTTTGACTTCAATCATGAAACCGTCAGCCAACTGGTAGCCAAGGAAGGCTTGGAAGGCGCCCGTTCTGTCGAAGAAGCAATCCAAAGACTGCCTGAGCAGAAGATCGTCTGGCTGATGCTGCCGGCCGGCGAAATCACCGAAAACCAGATCAAGGATCTGGTCCCCATGCTGAAAAAGGGTGACATCGTCATTGATGGCGGCAACTCCAACTACAAGCACAGTATGCGTCGCGGCCAGTTCTTGGCTGAGCACGGCATCGAATTCATCGACTGCGGCACCTCCGGCGGCATCTGGGGTCTGGAAAACGGCTACTGCCTGATGTACGGCGGCACCAAGGAAGCAGCTGCCGTCATGGAACCCGTCATGAAGGCGCTGACTCATGAAGATCGCGGCTGGGCACACGTCGGCCCGATCGGCTCCGGCCATTTCACCAAGATGATTCATAACGGCATCGAATACGGCATGATGCAGGCGATGGCAGAAGGCTTGGACCTGATCAAGGGCAAGGAAGAATTCAGCCTTGATCTGGCGCAGATCACCGAGCTGTGGCGTCACGGTTCCGTCGTGCGCAGCTGGCTGCTCGACCTGACTGCAGAATCCCTGAAACACGACCAGGATCTGGGCGATATTGCCCCTTACGTTGCCGACTCCGGCGAAGGTCGCTGGACTGTGGTTGAAGCTGTTGAGCAAGGTGTCGCAGCGCCCGTGCTGACAGTGGCATTGCAAGCTCGCTTCAGAAGCCAAGACTCTACGGGCTACAGCTACAAGTTGCTGTCCTTGATGCGTAACGCTTTTGGCGGTCACGCAGTCAAGTCAAAGAACTAAAGCCAGAAAGCATTGCAATCTCATACTTGAGGCCGCCAAAAGCGGCTTCAAGTCACTGAACTGCAAGCGTTTCCCTCATAAATGAGGAAGCATACCCAGGTTATCTGGTTTAAAATGACCTGATAAAGCGCCCCTATTAAGAGCGCACATTAATTAGCCAATTAATATCTTACGGAAGCCTCGCATCATGCAAGCATCAGACCCAAGCACCTATGTCCTTTTCGGCGCCAGCGGCAATCTCTCCCGCATCAAATTGATCCCCGGACTGTTCCGCCTTGATCAAGCTGGTCGTCTTGACCCCAAGATGAAGATTCTCTCGATCGGCCGCGCCCACATTGCCCGCGAAGACTGGCAAAAAGAGATCAAGGGCATGCTGGATGCAAAATTTCCCAAGGGCTACGATCAGGAAGTTTTCAAGCGCTTTATCGAGCGCCAGCACTATCATGGCAACCCGCCGACCGATCCGGATGCTTTCGCGAAGCTGAAGCAGACATTGTCCGATGCTTCCGTGTTCCCGCAGAACATGGCGTTCTTTCTGTCTGTGCGTCCTTCCGACTTTGCCATGATCGTCGATCAGCTGGCTGGTGCCGGTCTGACCGATGAATCCAATGGCTGGCGCCGCGTGGTGATCGAGAAACCGTTCGGTACCGACCTGCCAAGTGCACAGGCGCTACAGGCTTCCATCAGCAAGCACCTGAAAGAAAGCCAGATCTACCGTATCGACCACTATCTGGGCAAATCCGCACTGCAGAATATCCTGCTGCAACGCTTTGCCAACACCATCCTGGAACCTATCTGGAACAACGAATACATCGACCATGTTCAGATCACCAACACCGAAATGCTGGGCGTCGGCGACCGCACCCAGTTCTACGATGCCACCGGCGCTCTGCGTGACATGATCCAGAGCCACATTCTGCAAACCCTGGCGCTGACCGCCATGGAAATGCCGAAAGACCTGTCACCGGAAGGCATCCGCAACGAGAAGATCAAGGTGCTGGAAGCCATCCGGCCTATCCCGGTCAACGAGCTGGAAAAACACGCCTTCCGTGCGCAATATGCCGCTGGCGAGATCAAGGGCGAAAAGGTGCCGGGCTACCTGGAAGAACTGGGTAATAGCGACAGCGTGGTGGAAACCTACGCCGCGCTCAAGCTGTTCATCGACAATCCGCGCTGGAAAGGCGTGCCGTTCTACATTCGCACCGCCAAGCGCCTGCACGAAGCCGATACCCGCATCTCCATCCGCTTCAAGAAGGCGCCATTGCAGCTTGGCCAGGACGGCCAGCAGCAGAACTGGCTGATCCTCGGCATCCAGCCGCGCGAATGCATCAAGATGGAAATTCAATCGAAGATCCCGGGCCTGGATATCGCGACCCGTACCATCCAACTGGATGCAGCCAACCGCCAGGAAGGTGACGAATCCATCGATGCTTATGAAGCCCTGCTGCTCAACCTGATCGAAGGCGACAATTCACAATACCTGCACATCAGCGAAGTGGAAGCACAATGGCGTCTGGTCGACCCGATCATCGAAGCTTGGGCCAAGGACCGCAAGCCGGTGCATCAATATCCTGCCGGTAGTCGCGACCCGGAAGCCTCGAAGGTCATCTTCGAGTCGGAAGACCAGTTCTGGCGCTACAGCATTGAACTGGGCGGGGACGCACACTAAACTGAGCGCATGACCACGGCCGCGAGTGATCGCGGCCGTTTTCAATCGAATAAAGGGAAGAGCATGAGCATCAAATCCGACAAGTGGATACGCAGAATGGCCGAGCAACACGGCATGATCGAGCCATTCGAACCAGGTCAGGTGAAACAGACGCCGGATGGCCAGCGCCTGGTTTCCTACGGCACCTCGAGCTATGGCTACGATATCCGCTGCTCACGGGAATTCAAGCTCTTCACCAACCTCAACAGCACCATTGTTGACCCGAAGAATTTCGACCCGAATTCCTTCGTCGAAGTGAACGCGGATTACTGCATCATCCCGCCCAATTCGTTCGCACTGGCCCGCACGGTGGAATACTTCCGCATCCCGCGCAATGTGCTGACCGTCTGTCTGGGCAAATCAACCTATGCGCGTTGCGGCATCATCGTCAACGTCACGCCTTTCGAGCCCGAATGGGAAGGCTACGTCACGCTGGAATTCAGCAACACCACCCCGCTACCGGCCAAGATCTACGCCAACGAAGGTTGCGCGCAGGTGCTATTCTTCGAAGCGGACGAAGACGATATCTGCGAAACTTCCTACAAGGACCGTGGCGGCAAGTACCAGGGCCAGGTCGGGGTCACCCTGCCTAAAATTTAGGCCAAGGCCCTTGCCACAGCGCGTGTACATGCTATATTCGGCGCTCTTACACCTTAGCCTTCAGCATCACGGATAGCCTATGAAATTCAGATTCCCTGTCGTCATCATCGACGAAGATTTCCGTTCCGAGAACTCATCGGGACTCGGTATCCGTGTGCTGGCCAAAGCCATCGAAGATGAAGGTTATGAGGTACTGGGCGTAACCAG
>JAEWTK010000121.1 GCA_023459535.1 Pseudomonadota bacterium | reverse complement strand
CCGAATGCCAGCCTCGAAAGCGAAGAGTTGAAAGGCTACAAGCAATACCTACCATCACAACAACTTCAGCAAAGTCTCGATGAGTCTGCTTATTAAGGCACTGCACAAGGCAGAACTGGAAAAGACCTCCGAGGAAAAGACCGGCGTCTCGGCAGGGGCTGCATCTCTGGAGCTGGCGCCTATCGAGCCTGACCTTGAAACTGAGGCCGGGTTTGCCGATAGCGAGCCGCCCGCCCGCCCGGTGCGGGCAGCGGCCGGCAATGCAAAACAGAAGGCAGCCGGTGTTGTCTTTGCTGCCAAATCGGGCAGTTCGAGCGATGCGACCAAAATGTTGCTGCTGGGCGGAGTCGCTTTGTTGCTGCTGGCGGCAGGTGGCTTTTATTACTATCTTGAATCGCTCAAGCAGCCGGAACTGCTGATGCCGGCGCGTGTGGTGGACGTCACGCCAACGCCGCCTTTGCCTGAGGCGCCGCCTGTGGAAGAGCTCACAGAAGCTGAAATAACGGCTGCGGGCGGATTCGCCCAGGAGGCGGTTGCGGAAGAAGTGAGTCCGTCGCCAGAACCGGCACCGGTCGATCAGGGGTTTTCGCTGGCTGCAGCAGCAACGGCACCAGTCTCTCAGCCTGTGGCTAGCACCCCGCCACCTGCGCCGCAACGCGAGGTCAAGGTGACGATCAATAATCCGCCGCCGGCGATCAACCCTAATCTGGTGGCAGCATATCAGGCGTTTCAGGCAGGTGATGATACGACCGCGCAGGCTGCATATCGCCGGGTGTTGCAGGCTGATGTGCGCAATACGGATGCTTTGCTGGGCATGGCGGCAATCGCCATGCGCCAGGGTCGCGGCAATGATGCACTGGGCTGGTATGGCAAGGTGTTGGAGATAGAACCGAGAAACAGTTTTGCGCAATCGGCGATGGCGACTTTGCTCGGGCAGGCGGATCCGGTCAGCAGCGAATCGCGCATCAGGAATCTGATCGCCCTGCAGCCGGAAGCGGCACATCTGCATGCGGCGCTCGGCAGCCTGTATGCGGAACATAGTCAATGGTCGCAGGCGCAGCAGGCGTTTTTCGAGGCCCATCGACTGGATGCCGCCAATCCCGAACATGCGTTCAACTTGGCGGTCAGTCTGGATCAATTGGGCAAGTCAGCGCTTGCCTTGCAGTATTACCGGCAGACACTGAGCTTGTTGGGTAACCAGAGCGCGGCAGCCATAGACCGCGCCGCACTGGAGTCACGCATTACGCAACTTCAGTGAACAAGGCGGTTAATGCAGTCATCAATCGCAACAGATTAATAAAAAGACACACAGAGGATGGTTGGGTAAACATGGCCGAGCAGCGACGCAAGCTACGCTTAGGCGAACTCATGGTGCAACAGGGGCTGATCAGTCAGGACCAGCTGCGCATTGCGCTGATGGAGCAGGAGCAGAACAATATTCCGCTCGGCCGCCAGTTGGTGCGCCTTGGGTTCGTTACGGAAGCCATGGTGCGCGATCTGGTCGCGCACACCATCGGTCAGGAGAGCATCGACCTTTCCACCGTCATCGCCGATTCGGATGCGCTGAAGATGGTGCCGGAAGAATTCGCCCGGCGTTTCCACCTGCTGCCGATTGCCTATGAGGACAATATCAAGCTGCTGACGGTGGCGATGGCCGACATGTTCAATGTGGTGGCGCTGGACCAGTTGCGCGCCATGCTGGGCGGCCAGATTCAGCTCAAGCCCGCACTGGCGGCAGAAGCGCAGCTGGAAGAATACATCGATCAGTTCTACGGATATGAGCTGTCGGTTGACGGCATTCTGCGCGAGATCGAAACCGGCGAAATCGATTACCAGAGTTTGATCGCCGAAGGGGACCAATATACGCAGCCGGTGGTGCGTCTGGTAGGCGCCTTGTTGATGGACGCGGTCAAACGCGGTGCATCGGATATTCACTTCGAGCCGGAATATGCCTTCTTGCGCATTCGCTATCGTATCGATGGCGTGCTACAGCAGATCCGCAGCCTGCACAAAACCTACTGGCCCGGCATTGCCGTGCGCCTCAAGGTCATCAGCGGCATGGATATCGCCGAGACGCGCTCGCCGCAGGATGGTCGCCTGAACATCAATCTTGGTGGACGCCCCATCGATTTTCGTGTCGCCAGCCATCCGACCATTCATGGCGAGAACATTGTCCTGCGTGTGCTGGACCGTGAAAAATCCATCATCCCCATGGATAGAATGGGGTTGCGCGACGAGACGCTGGAAGAACTGAAGTTGATGATGACGCGGCCGGAAGGCATCGTCATCGTCACTGGTCCGACCGGTAGCGGCAAGACCACCACGCTCTATTCGCTGTTGTCGCACCTCAATACCGAAAGCGTCAACATCATGACGCTGGAAGATCCGGTGGAATATCCGGTCACCATGATGCGCCAGACCTCGGTGGCTGAAGTGAACAAGGTGGATTTTGCCAACGGCATCCGTTCCATCATGCGGCAGGACCCGGACATCATCCTGGTCGGTGAGATCCGCGATGAAGATACCGCCACCATGGCCTTCCGCGCCGCCATGACCGGTCACCAGGTGTTCAGCACACTGCATACCAATTCGGCACTCGGCACTTTCCCGCGCCTGCTCGATATCG
>JAEWTK010000120.1 GCA_023459535.1 Pseudomonadota bacterium | reverse complement strand
GCTGGATACGCCGCTGATCGGCATCAATAATCGCAACCTGCGCACGTTTGAGGTCACCTTGCAAACGACGCTGGATCTTCTGCAAAAGATGCCGGACGATCGTTGTGTGGTGACCGAATCCGGCATTTTCACGCCCGAAGATGTCGCCTTGATGCGCAGTCACGATGTGCATACTTTCCTGGTCGGTGAAGCTTTTATGCGCCAGCCGGATCCGGGGGCCGAACTGGCCAGAGTATTCGCTTGAGGAACAAACCATGAGCCATGCAAAATTTCCGATGAGTCGTCCAAGGCGCATGCGGCGCGATGAATTTTCGCGGCGCTTGATGCGCGAACATGTGCTGACCAGCAATGACCTGATTTATCCGGTATTCATGCTGGAGGGGGAGAACCGGACGGAAGAGGTGGCTTCCATGCCGGGCGTGCAGCGACAAACCATCGATGTCCTGCTGAAAACCGCGGCGGAATGTGTGGCATTGGGGATTCCGGCAATCGCCCTGTTTCCGGTGGTCGATCAGTCCGGCAAAAGTCTTGATGCGGCTGAGGCATGGAATCCGGATGGTCTGGTGCCCAGAACGATCAAGGCACTGAAATTTGCTTACCCGGATTTGGGTGTGATCACCGATGTTGCGCTGGATCCGTATACCAGCCATGGGCAGGATGGTTTGATCGATGAAACTGGCTATGTGCTGAACGACGAGACCATTGCCGTACTAGTCAAACAAGCCTTGTCTCATGCCGCTGCTGGTGCGGATGTCGTCGCACCGTCCGACATGATGGATGGCCGCATTGGTGCCATCAGGCAGGCACTTGAGCAGGCGGGTCATATCCATACCCGCATCCTTGCCTACTCGGCCAAATATGCATCGGCATTCTATGGTCCGTTCCGTGATGCCGTTGGTTCGGCGGCCAATCTTGGCAAGGGCAATAAATCGACCTATCAGATGGATCCGGCCAATTCGGATGAGGCTATCCGGGAAGTCGCGTTCGACATCAACGAGGGGGCTGACATGTTCATGGTGAAGCCGGGCCTGCCCTATCTGGATATCGTGCGTCGCGTGAAAGCCCAATTGCAGGTACCGACTTATGCTTATCAGGTCAGTGGCGAATATGCCATGTTGAAGGCTGCGGCACAGAATGGTTGGCTGGATGAAAAGGCTTGTGTCATGGAGGCATTGCTGGCATTCAAGCGGGCTGGTGCCGATGGCATCCTGACCTATTATGCGCTGGATGCTGCGCGCTGGTTGAAGCAGGCTTAGTCAGTCTGTGTCGGGGCTGCCGAAGCGCCTGCTGATTTTAGCAACGCGCTGACGTGTGCCAGGTTGGCCTTGCTGATGGATTGGCCGTCGACCGGGCTCTTGGGCGGGGTTCTTGCCGCGTTGGTATCAAATACGCTCAGTCTGATGACGCCGTTCGGTCCTTCCAGCGTAAACACCGGCACTTTCTTTCTGTCGTTGCCGTGCTTGGTGTTGTGCGTACGGTAACTTTTCTCGTTCGATTCATACGGTACCTGCAGATTGAGCAGGTAAATTTCTACATCCTTCAGACTTTCGGCGTAGAGATGAATGTCAGTGGCGGCGTATCTGCCGGCGGTGCCATCTAGCACTGAACCTGTAAGATGCGGGTTGAAACGTTCCAGCATCTGCATCACCAGCAGGGCGTCCTTCCTTAATTGCTGCAAGGTGGCCGGCTGATCTTCGCTATTGTAGATCTCGTGAAAAATCCGGATTTCTTCTTCGATCTCGGCGTTGGTCGGCATGCAGTGATCTTCAGTCACGCCGAGCTGGCGTCCGGCTTTGCGCTTGGCATGGCCGTAATCCGCGATGCCCTCATCCGCCATCATCCTTGCGGCCAGCTGTGCTATGCGCTGGCGCAGCTGTGGGTTTCTGTCCTTGGCCACGGAGAACTGGACTTTCAGTAACTAAAAAAGCTGGTCAAAAAATGATTCCTGACCGCTTTTATCGCTGGATGCAGGCTGCTCGGCACCCGTTGAGTAGCCGGGGAAGGGCGAGAAGCCGTCGGGTCCAAACACCGGAATCTCTTCTTCGGGCGGGAATTCCGCATAGAAATATTCATAGAAGCCCGGCTGATCGTCTGGGACGCGCATGCCGGTCTCCGGGTTGATCTTGATGGCGGCAATGCCTTCCGGGGGGATGTAAGGATTATCCGGTGCGCCCTTGAGCGCAGTCGACATGTAGTTGATCCAGATCGGTAGGGCAGCGCGCCCGCCGGTCTCGTTCCTGCCCAGGGATTTCGGTTTGTCATAACCCATCCAGGCGACTGCAACCTGCGTAGGGTTGTAGCCGGCAAACCATGCATCGAGCATGTCGTTGGTGGTGCCGGTCTTGCCCGCGAGGTCGTTTCTACCCAGTACATTGGCGCGCGCAGCTGTGCCACGTTTGACCACATCCTGCATCATGGAGCTCATCAGAAAAGCATTACGACTATCAATCACGCGATTGGCGGTTTTGCCAGCCTCAACGACTTTGGTCTGCTGGATGATCTTGCCATTGCTGTCTACCACGCGACTGATGATATGGGGTTGAATCTGGTAACCGCCATTGGCGAACACAGCATAGCCGCCCGCCATCTGCCATGGCGTGACCGAACCGGAACCTAGCGCCATGGCAAGATACGGTGGATGATCCTTGGCTGCAAAGCCGAAACGTGTGATGTAGTCGCGCGCATAATCGACGCCGATATCCTGCAGGATGCGTATCGAGACCATGTTTTTGGATTTGGTCAGTGCGGCTCTTACCTGAACTGGCCCATCGTATTTATTATCAAAATTTCGCGGCTCCCAGCTTTTGCCGCTACCAGTTTCTTCCGGTGAGACATAAACCGGAGCGTCTTCCACCATGGTCGCCGGAGTGAACCCCTTTTCTACTGCTGCTGAATAGATGAACGGCTTGAAGCTGGAGCCGGGCTGGCGCCAGGCCTGAGTTACATGGTTGAATTTGTTGCGATTGAAATTGAAACCGCCTACCAGGGCGCGCACAGCGCCGTTGCGAGGATCGAGTGCGATCAACGCAGATTCGACCTCCGGTAGTTGAGTGATCTGCCAGTTGTCACCTTCACCATGAATTCGCACCACGGCACCAACGACGAATTTGCGTTTGCTGGCATCTTTCAGCGCCATATCCCGGCTTACCAGCCCTAATCCGTCGCCTTTGATTGCTACCGGGCCGATGTTCTTGGCGTAAAGTTCAACAGACTTCGCGCTGATCTTCGTGACGACGGCAGGTATCAGGCCGTTGAATTGTTCAAATTCGTCCAATGCACTGTCCATCCATTCGCTATCCGAAGTTTCAGCGACGTCTTTGATCAGTACTTTTTCCGGACCGCGGAAACCGCGTCTTCGTTCATATTCGAGGATACCCTGAATCACCGCACGATTTGCTGCTTCCTGATTGTCCTTGAGGATGGTGGTGTAGACACGCATGCCGCTGCTGTAAATCGCATCCTGGTAACGTTCGTACATCGCCTGCCGCGCGATTTCAGCAACATAGTCTGCAGATAATTCGTGCAGGGAGCGCTGTTTCCGTACCTTGCTTGGTTCGGCAAGTGCCGTCTGATAGGTTTGATCGTCAATGAATTTGAGGCTATGCATGCGCCTCAGCACATAGTGCTGGCGTTCCTGGGCCCGTTTCGGGTTGACGAAAGGATTGTAGCGCGATGGAGCTTTGGGCAGACCTGCCAGCATGGCCATCTCGGCAACACTGCACTGCGCCAGCGGCTTGCCATAATAGACTTGCGCAGCTGCGCCGAAGCCGTATGCACGCTGACCCAGATAGATCTGGTTGATATAGAGTTCCAGTATCTGATCCTTGCTCAGGCTGTGTTCGATCTTGATCGCCAGCAGAGCTTCGCTCAGTTTGCGTGTCGCGGTCTTTTCGCTGGACAGGAAGAAGTTGCGGGCTACCTGCATGGTGATGGTACTGGCGCCTTCCTTGAACCCACCTGCCATGATGTTTGCTACGGCTGCACGTGCAATACCGATGGTATCGACGCCGCCATGTTCATAAAAGCGCTCGTCTTCAGCAGCGAGAATGGCCTGTTTGAGTGATTGCGGCGCATCCTGGATTCTGGTGAAGGCGCGGCGTTCTTCGCCGAATTCGCCGATCAGGTGACCGTCAGCCGAATAAACACGGAGCGGTACCTTGGGGCGATAATCAGTCAGCGCTTCCAAGGAAGGAAGCGTCGGGTAGATGAGTGTTGCAGCAAGGCTGGCCAGTGCAATTAAAACCAGGCCGATGACTACGGGCAATATGATGAGGAATTGCCACCACTTTCTAAGTAGCATGGAGCGTAAACATTCATAAATTCGGATGCCTATATTATATGTTCCGTGCCGAATAATTTAAATTAAAAATATGCTTTACAGTATTTATAGTTGTTGCTAGCATTTAAGGTAAATTATCAGTATTGTTCGTAACTAGCCAATAATGAAAGGGAATTTCAATTTGAAATTCGACTTTTTTTTAGAACGTACTCCACCCGTTATCGGTGTCGATATCAGTTCCGCCTACGTCAAGATGGTGGAGTTGAGTTCTGCCGGTAGAGGGGCGTATAAATTGGAAGGTTACGCAATTGCGCCGCTAGCCAAGGACGCGGTGGTGGATGGCAATATCACCGAGTTGGATAGCGTGGTCGATGCCATCAGGCGTGCTTGGAAGCTCTTGGGGTCGCGGGAAAAGCGCGCAGCGCTGGCCTTGCCCGCTGCCGCTGTTATCAGCAAGAAGGTGCTGATGGCGGGCGGTCTGCGCGAAGAGGACATGGAGCTGCAAGTCGAGGCCGAAGCCAATCAATACATTCCGT
>JAEWTK010000119.1 GCA_023459535.1 Pseudomonadota bacterium | reverse complement strand
CGCGGGTGGGCAGTATGTAGATGTGGCGTCTGCTCAAGGTGGCATGCGCTTGTTCTGCCTGCGCGATACGCAGCCAGCGGGTCCAGTCCGGCAGTTTCAGTGCGAGTGCCATGCGTGACAAGTGAATCAGGAAACGGCGACGCTCTGGATCAGGTGCTCGACCGGATCCGTGCCGCCCTGTTCATGTCCGCTAGTCTGCAACCGGTGGCCGACCACGCCGGGCAATACAGCCTGGATATCTTCCGGCAAGGCGAAATCGCGGCCTTCCATCATGGCCCAAGCCTGTGCGCACTGGCGTAGTGCAAGCCCGGCGCGCGGCGACAGGCCGTTAACATAGCGTTGTGAGCTGCGGGTGAATTGCAGGATGGCCTGCAGATAGTCCAGCAATGCGTCGGAGACATGGATCTGCTGTGCTGCCTGCTGCAAGCGGATCAGTCCGGCGCTATCGATGCAAGGGGTGATGTTGGCGACCTGATCGCGACCGCCGCTGTTTTTCAGCAGATTGCGTTCCGAGTCGGCGTCCGGATAACCGAGCTCGATACGCATCAGGAAGCGGTCGAGCTGCGACTCCGGCAAGGGGAAAGTCCCGATGTGGTGGACCGGGTTCTGTGTGGCGATGACGAAGAACGGCTGCGGCAATACGCGGGTCTCGCCTTCGATGGTGACTTGGCCTTCCTCCATCGCCTCGAGCAGGGCGCTCTGGGTTTTCGGCGTGGCGCGGTTGACCTCATCGGCCAGCAGCACGTTGGTGAACACCGGCCCCGGGTGGAAATTGAAAACCGCATTGTTGCGGTCGTAGACCGATACGCCGAGGATATCGGCCGGCAGCAGGTCGCTGGTGAACTGCACGCGGCTGAATTTGAGGCCGAGCACTTGCGCCAGCGTGTGGGCGAGGGTGGTTTTGCCCATGCCCGGCAGGTCTTCGATCAGCAGGTGGCCACGGGCGAGGATGCAGGCGAGCGCCATGCGGATCTGTCTGTCCTTGCCGAGGATGACCTGATTGGCGGCATTGATGATGTTTTGTGTGATGTTCTGCATGCTTGTTCTTCTTGTCTTCTTTTTGTCCGGTCAGGCCGATGGCAGGCTGCTATCGGCGATTATTTGGCCATGAAGGTGGATCTGCCCCAGCGCACCAGCACGAACAATATGCCGAGCACCAGTGAAGCGCCGACCCACATGACCAGCTCCTCGGTCGTCGGCGTAATCTCCTGCACCGGCATGACGATGATCTTGCGCAGGACCACGACCATGGCGACTTCGACAAAGGTTTCCACTTCGAGTTTCCCGCCCTGCAGGTAGCGGATCTCGGCCGAGATCAGCGCCGAGATCGACCATAACAGCATAAGGGTGCCCAGCGCGTGCAGGAAGCCATGCACGAGATTGTGGGCATAGACCGCCTCCCTCACTTCGGAGAAGAACAGCCAGGTGAACATCAGCACGGCGATCGCCAGCGACATGCCGATGATGATATGGGCAAAGCCGTTGAGCCAGCGCATGGCGCGTATCATGTAATAACCAACCTTGTTGAGTTCCTCTGGTAAACGGTCCGGCATGCTGGATAGTCCTTGATCAATGGGGTTTGAGTATTATCGGCAATAAAACGAGCCTGGGGGAATTATTGCAGAAGTATCCGGGGATGCGGAATCTCCCGCCGAAAGAAAAGCAGATGACGGTAACAGATCGTGATGAATCGGACTGGATTCGACTCAAATCATCAGTTCTTCCAAAGTCAGTTTTTCCAGTCTTTTCAGCAGCCATTGCTGTGCTTTGCCGCCGCCGCTGCGCCAGGCGAGGTAGCCTTGGGTTTCCGGCCGGTTCTCGGCCACTTTGCGGATCACCAGGTCACCTTTGGCGGCATGTTCTTCCGCCAGTCGTCTGGGCAGATAGCCGACACCGAGGCCGGCGATCTGAGCAGCGAGTTTGCTGCGCATATCGGGTACTGTCAGCACGTCCTGACCGCTGAGGATGCCGGAAGTGCGCGGCGGCAGATTACGTGAGCTATCCGCTGCGGAAACTGAGCGGTACTGGCGGATATCTTCGTTTTGTAAGGGCTCCGGCAGTTGTGCCAGCGGGTGGCGTGGCGAGATGGCAAAGACAAATTCGACGCTGCCCAGTGGTTTTGAGCTGTAGCCGCCGCCGGGCGGCCCTTCGCCCGGGGCGCCGATGGAGATGTCTGCACGGCCGCTGATCAGTGCATCCCAGCTGCCGCCGAATACTTCGCGCAGCAGGCGGATGCGGGTGCCGAAGCCCTCGGCATAGAAGTCCTGCAGGACGGGGTAGATGGCCTCGACACGCAGCAGATCGCTGTGTGCGATGGACAATTCGGTCTCAACACCGGTGGCGACGCGTTTGACTCGCTGTTCCAGTTCGTTGGCGGCGCGCAGCAGATGACGGCCTTCGCGCAGCAGTTCCTCGCCGGCCTCGGTGAGCGTGGCGCGGTGACCGCTACGGTTGAACAGCGCGACGCCCATGGCCGATTCCAGGTTGCGCACGGTGTAAGTGATGGCCGACGGCACCTTGTGCAGTGATTCTGCGGCGGCGGCAAAGCTGCCCTTGCGGGCGATGGCATCGATCACTTCCAGTGCATCGAGAGAGATTTTTATATTCATAATTTTTGAACGATATCTGCAAAATAATTCGCTATCAAGTGATAAGTGATGTAGATAATATGATTAATCATTCAATTAAGTTGAATATATGAAAGGGTTAACATGATCAAGCTTAGAAAATCCGCAGAGCGCGGGCATGCCAATCATGGCTGGCTGGATAGTTACCATTCGTTCTCATTCAATCGTTACTATGATCCGGCGCATATGCAGTATTCGGTGCTACGCGTCATCAATGAGGATGTCATTGCGCCGGACCGTGGCTTCGGCATGCATCCGCACCAGGATATGGAGATTGTGACCTATATGCTGAGCGGCGCATTGC
>JAEWTK010000118.1 GCA_023459535.1 Pseudomonadota bacterium | reverse complement strand
AATTCAATCTCGTTTACAGCAAATCTGTTAAATGAAAATCGGTCGGCCAGATGGTTTGCCTTTGACGAGGATGGTGAATTGGTGGGTAGTGGTAATGCCACAAACACTGCGTCGGATGATTCGCCTGTTAGCGTCACAGCCAGTGTAGAAAATGGCTTGTTGTCGAGCAGCGCTCAGTATCTGGTGTTTGCTTATGGCACTGGTTCATGGGGTAGTAACTTGCGCGGCGACACTTTCCGAATCGATGATATCAGTGCCGTGCTCGATGTTGATCCTGTGCAATTTACTTACACATTGACCGATGCCGATGGCAGCACTTCGAATGCGACGTTGACCATCAACCCGGGTGACGCGCCTGTCATCGATCTGGACGCTTCTGCCGCAGGTAACAGCTATGCCACTGTCTATAGTCTGGACGGTGCGGCGGTGGCAGTCGCGGATACGGACATCAGCATCACGGATGTAGATTCGACCCATATCAGCCAAGCCACGATCACGCTGACCAATGCGCAGGCAGGGGATGTGCTGACGGCGGGCAGTATGCCTGCCGGTATCACGGCATCGGTAGTGGGCAATGTGGTTACACTGAGCGGTTCGGCCACGATGGCAAGTTATCAGGACGCGATACAGGCGGTGACATTCAGCACCAGCAGTACGGATATGACGCCGCGCAATGTCAGTGTCGTGGTCACGGATGGCACCAATATTAGTAACACGGCGCAGACTGTCATTTCGGTAGATTCGTTGAGCAACCCGATAGCGAATGGCGTGAATCTGACCTTCGATGCCGATGTTGTGAATACTGGCGATCAAGGTTTGGCCGTGCCGCCACCGACGTCGACCGGCTTGCTGCTCAGCTATTATCAGACCATGAATGCTCCGGATCGGAATGCCGCTTTGCTCGAAGGTGTGATCGATCCGGCGACGGCGACCAGCAGTTCGATCGTCAGTACGGGTTTTGGTACTACCAAGGTCGTGACCACCACGAATGTCGTACAGAGCGACGGCTCTACCATAGAAATACCAACTGACGCTTCTTATTCGGTTACCGGATTGATCTTCCTGGAAGCCGGGCGCGCCTATCAATTCATGGGCTACCATGATGATGCGATCCGCATCGAGTTGGGGGGCAAGACCATGGTGACGACGACAGGTGACTCGTATGGCAACTATGGTCCAACCCAAAGTGTGACTAGCGCTACCTTTACTGCGCCTGTCAGTGGGTACTACACACTGGAAGCGTTTGTGAATAACGTCTCGGGCATCGGTCAGTTCTCGATCAACATGATCGTGGATGGAGGCGTCCCGCAGACATTGAGCGCAGATAACTTCAATATGTATAGCAGTGTGGCGGATATCGTTGTCGCTGGCGCTCAGTTCTCGGAGTTCGTGGCCAGTGCCGAGAATGCTGGTGGTGGGTATTTCCCGGTTGCGGTCAATGCCGGTATCAAGAACAACTATATTGAGATATCCAATATCGTTGCCACCTTGCTGGATAATGACGGATCTGAAGTTTTGAATACGCTGCAAATCAGCGCGATTCCGGCTGGCGCAGTCCTGACCGATGGCGTGCATAGTTTTACTGCGACAGCAGGAAATGGTATGACCAGCATCATGGATTGGGATCTGAACAACATCAAGTTGTTGCCACCTGCAGAGTTCGTCGGCGAGATCGATCTCACCGTCAGCGCCACCTCGCGTGAACTCTCCAACAATGATGTCAGCGATCCGGCAGTGAAGACCCTGACCGTAAACGTGATAGACCTGAATACGGCAACAGCGGATATCGATCCTGACTTGTTGGATGCTACTGATGTGCTACGTGGCACAACTGGTGACGATGTCATCAATGGCGGCAATGCCAACGAGGTCTTGCTCGGCGGGTTGGGTGAAGATACCTTGAGTGGCGGTGCAGGCAATGACAGACTGATCGGTGGCTCCGGTGATGACACCATGACCGGCGGCCTCGGTGCCGATGTGTTCAAGTGGTCGCTGGCCGATGCTGGTACGGCAGGCACACCGGCGCAGGATCTGATTACAGATTTTGGTAATGGTGAAGACAAGCTGGATCTGCGTGACCTGTTGCAAGGTGAAGCGACGGAAAGTCTGGAGAACTATCTGCACTTCGAGACCGTGGGTTCCGATACGGTCGTTCACATCAGTAGTAGCGGTGGTTTTGCCGGTGGCTACAATGCCGGTAACGAAGACCAGACCATCACGCTGCAGAATGTGGATCTGGTCGGCTCACTGACTTCCGATCAGCAGATTATTCAGAATTTGCTGGATAGCCAGAAGTTGATTACCGATTAACTTGAGTGGCCCGGATGCTTGTGTATCCGGGCCATGATGGTGAGGTACGTAATTTAAAAAGCGGGCATGCGTGTTATACGCATGCCCGCTTTGTTTATTAGCTGGCCATTTATGATGCTTATCTGATGGCAGGTCCGGTCATGCCGTCCACACCCAGTTCCTGCAGTTGTTTGATTTCCGCTTCAGTCTGCACGCCTTCCGCGATAGTCATCAGGCCGATGGAGTGGGCAATGAGGCAGAGGCCGCGGAAGAAGGCCTGGTTGCCGGGGTTGCTGTCGATGCCGCTGATAACGGAGACGTCGATCTTGATGTAATCCAGCCCCACGTCGTGCAGCTCGCCCAGCCTGGAAATGTTGGCGCCTACATGTTCGATGCCGAGCTTGCAGCCAAGCGGCTTCATGATCTGGCAAAAGGTGCGGAAGGCTTGCATGTGCTCAAAAGCGCCGCGTTCGTGCACTTCCAGCCACAGCCTGCGGGCACAATCCGGCTTGTTTGCAATCAGTTTTGCCACCTGTTTGATGAAGCCTTCGTCGCACATGGCGCGGGTGGAGATGTTGAGCGCGATATCGTCTCCGCCGGCTGCCAATGCTTCCAGTGCTTTTTCGATGACCATGACGTCTATTCTGCAGACCAATGCAAGCCGGTTGGCCCAGGAGATGAATTCGCCGGCCGGCAGCCAGGCATCATTCTGGCCGAGCTGCATGCGCACCGGGCTTTCCTGATGGATGATCTTGCCCTTGGTGTCGAGTACCGGGAAATGGGCGAGTTTGAGTCGTTTTGCCTCTAGTGCGTCTGTCAGCAACTGACGCCATTCGGTTTCGTCCTGCTTCTGATGTTGGCGGATATCACTGGCTTCCATTACATGCAGCACATTCGGCGATTGCTGGCTGATTTCGGCAATGACCGTGCTGATCATCGCATAGAGGTCGCCAATTTTGTCCTGGCGCTGGAAGCGGGCACAGACGGTCGGCAGTTTCAGGCCATCCAGCACTGCATCTGCGCCGATG
>JAEWTK010000117.1 GCA_023459535.1 Pseudomonadota bacterium | reverse complement strand
GTGGTATTCTGGCGGAATCCATGGTGCAGAGGGGCGCAGAGGTCACCGGCATCGACTTGGGGGAGAAGGCGCTGAAGGTGGCGCGTCTGCACAGCCTGGAGAGCGGGGTCAAGGTTGACTACCGGTTGGTCGCAGTTGAAGCGCTGGCTGTCGAAGAGCCGGAGAGTTTCGATGTGGTCACCTGCATGGAAATGCTCGAACATGTGCCCGATCCTGCAGCGGTCATTAGTGCCTGTTCCCGTCTGGTGAAGCCGGGCGGCCATGTGTTTTTCTCTACTATCAACCGCAACCCCAAAGCCTACCTGTTTGCCGTTGTCGGTGCTGAATATGTGCTGAATATGCTGCCCAAAGGCACGCATGAATATGAGAAATTCATGAAACCTTCCGAACTTTCGGCATATGTGCGTCGCAGCGGATTGACGGTTGCCTGCCTCAAGGGTATGAGTTACAACCCATTAAGCAAGCGTTACTGGCTGAGTGATGATGTGTCGGTGAATTACCTGCTGCACGCGACTAAATAAGCATTCCGCCATGATACTTTTTGATCTGGATGGAACCTTGGTCGATACTGCACCAGACTTGGGTTATGCGCTCAATCTGCAACGCGAACGCTATGGGTTGCAGGCTTTGCCGTTGAGCGATATCCGGCCTTACGCCTCGCATGGATCCAGGGGGCTCTTGTCCGTTGGTTTTAATCTGACCCCGGAGGATGCGCGTTTTGCCGATATGCGCCAGGAATATCTTGATCTTTATGATCAGGTCTTTACCCGGTCACCGGTTTTATTCAATGGCATAGAAGCGGTGCTTGCTGAAATAGAAAGCAGAAAGACGTCTTGGGGCATCGTCACCAACAAGCCGCGACGTTTTTCAGAACCACTGATCCGCGCCTTGCAGCTGCATGAGCGCGTCAGTTGTCTGGTCTGTGGCGATGATGCGCCGCGTGCCAAACCAGATCCTGACACCTTGCTGCTGGCATGCAAGATGACAGGGGTTAGTCCGATTGATTGTGTCTACGTGGGCGATGCTGAGCGGGATGTGCAGGCGGGTCGTGCGGCCGGCATGAAGACAGTGGTTGCGCTGTTTGGCTATATTGACGTGACTGACAAACCGCAGGAGTGGGGTGCAGATGCCATGATTGCTGAGCCTGGCGAGTTGCTCGGCCTGCTATAACTTCTACTTTACGCTACGGCGTTCCATCATCGCCTGCGCAAGAGTGCCGCTGTCCACATGCTCAATCTCGCCACCCATGGGCAGTCCTCTGGCGATACGGCTGACTTTCAGGCCGCGTGCCTTCAGTAATTCGCTGACATAATGCGCGGTGGCCTCGCCCTCGACCGTGTAATTGGTGGCGAGTATGACTTCCTGTATCAGGCCGTCCTGTGCACGTTTAATCAGCTTGTCCAAGTGAATTTCCTTGGGGCCGACGCCATCAAGCGGAGACAGGCGCCCCATGAGTACGAAATACATGCCTTGATAGGCTTGCGTCTGCTCCAGCATCATGAGGTCTGTCGGCATCTCGATGACGCACAGCAGGCTGGAGTCACGTTTTTCCGATGCGCACAACGAGCATACCGGTTGCTCGCTGAAGTTGTTGCAGAGGCTGCAGTGATTGATGACGCCAAGGGCCTGGCTGAGCGAAGCGGCCAACTGGTTCGCGCCCTGGCGGTCGCGTTGTAGCAGATGGTAGGCCATGCGCAGTGCAGACTTGGGCCCGACACCTGGCAGGCAACGCAGAGCTTCGACAAGTTGCTCAAGTGCGGGTGGGTTGTGCATGAATGCTTGTGAGGATTGCGGCGATTAGAACGGCAACTTCATGCCGGCCGGCATCAGGCCGCTCATGCGTTGTTGCGAGGTGGCTTCCGCCTTGCTGACGGCGTCGTTCAGCGCGAGCACCAGCAGATCTTCCAGCATCTCCTTGTCGTCACCCATCAGACTGTCATCGATGCTGACGCGTTTGACTTCGTTTCTGCAGGTCATGGTGACCTTGACCATGCCGGACCCGGCTTGGCCTTCAACTTCTACCGTAGCCAGCTCTGCCTGTGCACGTTTGAGGTTCTCCTGCATTTGTTGGGCCTGCTTCATGAGGTTGCCCATGCCACCTTTCATCATCTGTCTTCTCCTGACGGGTTTTATTGAATTGGTTTGATACTTGAGGGAATGATTTGTGCGCCGAAGTCACGGACCAGCGCCTGGACGAAATCGTCCTCCCGTATGGCCGACTCCGCGGCTGATTGCATTTGGGCCTTTTCCTGGCTGATTTGCGCGGCAGGCGTGTTGCCGGTGCCGCCTACTTCAAAATGCAGCTTGATGTTGGTACCGAAATGCTGAACCAGGGCAGTGCGCAGTTTCTCCTGATAGCTTTGATCCAGCAGGTGCTTGTGAGCTGCGGGCACTGAAAGATGGAAATTATGTGCGTCGTGGCGCAGTAGTTCACAGTTTTGCGCCAGTGCCCGGGCGAGCCCGAGTTTGAGTCCGTCGACTAACTGCCGCCAGTTGCCGTCAAAAACGGCATTGGTGGTTTCGGCTTTGGCTTGGACTTCGGCAACGGTTTCAGTTGGTGGGGCTTCCGCTACCCGGGTGACAGCTTGTGGTGTCGATGCCTGAGAAGGAGGTGCCGCTTGTGCCGGAGCAATAGTTTCCCGGGCGGGAGTATTTGAGCTTGTAGCGGCGGTAGGTTTGCCGGTAATGGGCGCTGACATTTCTGTCGGCAGAAAGGCCAGCATGCGCAGCAGGCACATGCTGAAGCCGGCGAATTCGTCGGGTGCCAAACCGATGTCGCGGCGTCCGAGCAGGGCGATCTGATAGAACAGCTGTATCTGTTCCGGGCTGAGTTTCTCCGCAAGTGCCACTAATCTTGCATATTCCGGCAGATCCTGAGACACGCTGCCGGGCGCTGATTGATATACCGCGATCTGGTAGAGCAGTGTAGCAATATCTGCCAGTGCCGCTTCGAAGGACAGGCTGCGTTGTTCCATCTGCTGGGCAAAGGCCATCAGGCTGGCGCCATCCCCAGCGGCCAAGGTATCGAGCAGGTCGAACAGATAGCTCTGGTCGATCGCGCCCAGCATGGCGCGCACTTCCTGTTCATAGACAGCATTGCCGCCGTAGGCGATAGCCTGGTCCAGTAGTGAAAGGGCATCACGCATGCTGCCGTTTGCCGCACGGGCTATCAGTTGCAGCGCTACCGGCTCGTATGCGATCTGTTCCTCTCCGAGGATATGCTGCAGGTGTTCGCTGATGGCGGCGCCTGACATCTGGCGCAGATTGAACTGCAGGCAGCGGGAGAGGACAGTGACGGGTACTTTCTGCGGGTCAGTGGTCGCCAGGATGAATTTGACGTGAGCAGGAGGTTCCTCCAGTGTTTTCAGCATGGCATTGAAAGCATGGCCGGTGAGCTGATGCACTTCGTCCAACATGTAGACCTTGTAGCGGCCCTGTGTCGGTGCATAGACGGCTTTTTCCAGCAGGGCCGTCATGTCATCGACACCGCGATTCGATGCGGCATCCATCTCGACATAATCAATGAAACTGCCCTTGTCGATAGCCACGCAGGCAGAGCATTGACCGCAAGGTCTGGAAGTGACACCGATTTCGCAATTCAGCGACTTTGCCAGTATGCGTGACAGTGTGGTTTTACCTACACCGCGTGTGCCGGTGAAGAGATAGGCATGATGCAGGCGTTGTTGATCCAGCGCATTGCTTAATGCGCGTACGACATGGTCCTGACCGACTAGCGTTTCAAACGATTTTGGACGCCATTTGCGGGCCAGAACCTGATAACTCATACTTGGATACTCGCGAGATTAAGAACTTGTTTGCAGTGACTCAACTTTAGCTGAAATCATCGCTTAAGTCATGGCTTTAAGTCTCAAGCAGCTTTGGCACTAATTTGGGAGGAATAGGGGGCGAGCCTAACCCCCGGCACTTGCTTCAGCAGTTGTGGCTGCTTCCTTCCGGACCTGACCAGGTTGGCTGCTTTGCAATGCGGGGAGGCCCGCCTGACTGAATTCTACCCTAAAACCGGTCTTGGGTGGCATGGCACGCGACCGTGAGGATGAAAATAATACTGCGCATATTTGGCAGCCAGTGGCTGGATAATCCAATAGGCATGCGATATAGTAAGACGTTCTGGGGACATGAGAATAATAACAATGGGCGTTTCTGACTAAACGGCGATGGGATTAAAACTCAAATCTTTCAGTGGTTTCCCACGTCAAGTCTGGGGTAGATTCTCTGATCCGTCTGCACCATTGGTGGGAAGAGCTATTCTTTCTCTCCTGGTTTTTACCGAGAGTCTTATCTGCGTTTTCTGGATATTCACCCTTTCCGGTCTGGGTGAAGGCTATGCCTTCATGGCGGCTGTACCTTATGTCTATATCGTTGTTTCCTACGTCAGCCTGCTGATCTTCTATCATCTCAAGCGTTTCGACTATTTCATCTTTACCCAGTTGGTCATGTTGCTGGTCATGCCGTTTTTCATGCAGTGGGTCATTGGCGGCTTCGAGGCCTCCAGCGGCGTCGCTATCTGGGCCATTCTGTCGCCCGTGGGCGCCCTGATGATCCTGGGAACACGCCAGTCCACGCCCTGGTTTGCACTGTTCATGGCGCTGGCTGCGGTTTCCTGGCAGATGAACACGATTTTTGCCAGCAATGCCCTACCGATTCCGGGCCATGTCAAGGACACCTTCTTTGTCATGAATCTTTCCGGTACTGCGACCATCCTCTATATCGTCATGCGCTACTTCCAGTCGCAGAAGGAGCGTGTGCTACACGCATTGGCGATCGAGCAGGCGAGGTCGGATAAACTGTTGCTGAACATCCTGCCGGAATCCATCGCCAGCAGGCTGAAGGCGGAAAGCCTCAATATCGCCGACAGCCATGATTCAGTCACTATCATGTTTGCCGATCTGGTCAATTTTACGCAGATCTCTGCTGGCATGCCGCCGTCAGAACTGGTACGTCTGCTGAATCAGGTCTTCTCCCGTTTTGATCAGCTCTCCGAGAAGTACGGTCTGGAAAAGATCAAGACCATCGGGGATGCCTATATGGTGGTGGGTGGTGTACCGAATGCCCGGGCGGACCATGCTGAAGCAGTCGCTAATATGGCGCTAGACATGCAGACCGTGTTGCAGGAGGTGGCGTTGAAGAGCGATAAGGAGTTGAAAATGCGCATCGGCATCAACAGCGGACCGGTGATTGCCGGTGTCA